>CANRHJ010000087.1 GCA_947630355.1 Candidatus Gastranaerophilales bacterium
TACTTGAAAAAGCATTCCATAACCGCATTGTCATAGGGATGACCCTTAGCGGAAAAGGATTGTACCATTGCCAAATGTACAAGGGCTTCATATTTTGCAAAAGCATAAGGATGTGCAGCGTTAAAATAGGTTTTAGCTTTTGTGCAAGTAGGGCGAACACAAGAAAAGACGCAACCCCGAAGATTGCGCCTCTGCCCCAAAAAGTCAGGTATCAGAAAAAAGGTGCCGGGAAGCATCACTGCTCACCGGCACATTCTTTTCTGCTCTATAAATGATGCGCAAATCTTCACGGCTGCATAATGTTCAGGCATAAAATCTGCTTGAGTCCCAATCGTTATACTACTTGATATAAAGCCGAAGCGAACAAAGAGCACAGAACGTATGGAATCATAGACGCAACAGCGACAAAGTAGCAATATGCGAATCTCGTTTCCCGCTTTCCCCTAACGACTACTGTGATAATTCTAACTGTTTCATAAAACAGATAGCTAAACAAGACACCGACCCAGTCGAACTTAAACAGGGCTGTAATCAGGCTCATGCCAAACCATACCGTCAGTTCGATAATCAGAGGATAAATCGGTATTTTTGCACCGCAACTCCTGCATCGACCTTTGCAAACAAGGAATGATATGATAGGTAATTGCAGGAGTGCGGGTATTTTCTTCCCACAACTATCGCAGGTACACTTTGAGGAGTTAATCAACCTTGTGTTTCCCGATGTGAGACGAAGAATGTTCGTTGTCGCCAACCCACCTATATGGTAGTAAATAAGGCATATCGCTATAATAATTATAATATGACTCAACATTCTGATTATCTGTTCGGAAAGAGTTTATATAAACTTTCCGGCAATGTTATATCATAACTAAAAAGAACCTTAATTTCTTGGAGCCGGTCCCCATTCATTATCGGCATCGCTTGCCTTGCAGTATTGAACTATAAGGATGATAAATCCGGCAAGCGGGATCAGGCCCATGAAGATGTAATACCAATGTTTACCCGTGTCATGTAATCTTCTAATGCCAAGAGAAAGACCGGGGATAAGCAATCCTAAGGTAATCAGTTGGCCTACGACTGGAATCCAAGAAGTGAAAAGACTCACAAGGAAATTAAAAAGAAATGCCCACCAATACTCACTTGCAGTTGAGCGACCTGTAAAGTTCACATAATTTACAAAGAACAATTTAATGGCTTCTCCAAATGAAACCCTTTTAGGAGAGCCATTGGGGTCCATATTGGCATAGGTATAAGTATTAGGCTGCGCATAAAATTGAGAATTTGCCGGTTGTACGGGTTGATTAAATTGATTATTACTTTGTGCATATTGGGCATTCATAAGAGGTTGTGTTTGGGCGTTATTATGAACTCCATTGGTTATGGGTGCAGTATTCACAGGTGCTTGTTTGGCTCCACAGTTCATGCAAAAAGCTGAACCATCCTCAATTTTTGCTCCACATTGTTGACAAAACATTTATTTTACCTCCAATAAAAAAATACGTATTTATCGATCCCATTCGCTCTTTCTATAATACAATAAGCACTTTTTAGAAATCCACATTCACAATAAACCTAAAGGATACTCTGCGCGACGCAGCCAAATCAACATTTCCATTCGCATCGTAAACAGGCTTACTGTTGGAATATCCGACGTTTTCGAGTGTACTGCTGATTTTTGAAACGTCAACACCGGTATCGGCTGATAAGCAATAATTCTTGACATTTAAGGCTCTATCTTCGGAAAGCTGCAAGCCGCTCGCATATGTACTGCCTTCGACGGGAGCCGTGTGTCCTTCAACCATTGTTTTGGAAATGAACCCTTCATACTTGTCAGAGAAAGCAACTGTTGTATATGCTTTTATAAATTTATTAAGAAATGCTTTGCCATCACCGGTAAGTTCGGAGGAATCACCGCCGAACAACACAGAAGAATCAAGCGCAATTTCGCCGGTTTCTTTGTTTACCGTTACTTCAATACCTTCTTCGGCAAAAGCGGTTGCAAGATCGTCAAAAAGGCTATTCTTTTTATTAATAACATCTTCTAACTGAGCACCGGAGACAACCAAATAAACATCTGCGCCGCCGTCGTACTTTGCATAGACATAATAGGCAAGAGAATTTCTTGAAATACTGGCATAATCCTTATAGCCCTCCAATAACTTCTCACCGGTCATAGTATCAACCAAGTCATAGAGCGAGTTAGTATTTGGTGTTTTGACAATCCAAGGAGCAAAGTGATAACCCTTGATAGTATAATCATTATCCTTGTATGAATAGTAGTAACTATCCCCATCTATTTTCTTGGAGGCCATAAAATCATCAGTCCAAACAGAGTGAACGTCATCCTGTGGACCATTAAAGAACACGTTGCCGTTTTTGTCGATCAATGTATAGTAATCTCCGCTTCTGACCATCCAGCTTTGTTCGAACATTTTATCAAAATATACGCTGTCGTAAGTTCCCTCCAAAATATTTTTGCCCTCTAAATTGTAAATCTTATCCCCACACTGAATAACCTGTCCATATATCGTAATATTATCATCGAACTCAGAAGAAAGGATATTACCCTTATTATCCATGACAGCATATGTTGATGCGCCGTCTGCATATTTGCTGGCTACATAGTAGCCGTTGCTTACGCTGCTGGGCTTAAAACCGGTTAAATCATAGCTAAACATCAATTCGCCGTTGCTGTTGTATACTTCACCCACTTTACCCTCAATGGAATAGGAACCATCATCAAAAGCTTTGCTCCTTCGGGCAATGTTTCACCGTTTTCGTTTAATGTAACGCGATTCTTTTCCGCATCATTAAACCAAAAGTATCTACCGTTTGCATCCATTGAAGTATAATATGAACCGCTGGCACCGGGAACAAATTTTTCAGTAATCATATCATAAACTGCCCAGTTGCCTTTATATAATATATCATAACTTCTGCCATAACAGCTAAGACCTTCATCGGTATAGCTGACTACCGCTTCGTCATCTGAATATGTACGCTCTGTTACCTTGGCTGCAGTGATATAACGGTCACTCATAATTCTGTATGTTGCAAACCCAGCAACAATGGTATTTCCTTTGCCGTCAATAAGATAAGAAGCGTTTAAGCTTGCAATATCGTTTTTGTCAGCTGCGACAACCTTTGTGACTTCAAAATATTTCCCTCTGGGAGTTACATCTGTAAAAACTGCACCTGTATCGTGTGCGCCGTTAAAGGATATAACGCCCCAAAGGTTATTTTCATCTTTATAATAGACCCCGCCTTCAGCGGTTGTAAAGTTATCTCTATTTAGTGTGCCGACTTTTTCAGCTACTAAATATTCGGCAAATTCACCGTTCACAACATTATTGTTTTTGTCTACAGCTTTTTCGCAACCTGCAAACATAGAAACTATTAGAATAGCCACTAAAATGAAAGATATATGCTTTTTCACTTCTAATTCATCCTTTCCATAATGATAAGTTTAATTCCTGTTGCCGTTTGCAATAAAACCCTTGTACTGCTTTTCAATCTTGCTAAAGGTTATGACAGCCGAAACTCCAGCAATGAGCCACCAAAACGGGAAAGATCCAGAAACAAGAGACAGCAAAACCTCAATAATACTCAGAATAAGAATGAGGATTGCACAGACATTGCTTTTGGCCAAATGCATACCTAAGGCCAATCCGGCCAAGATTAGGGCGTCGATAATTCCTAAAGGATTAAATAAACAAGAAACAATAAAAGTTAATCCAGCACAAATATAACAAAGTATAGCAATGCTTGTAATGTTTTTTCTCAAAGAGGGTTGTGCGTACTTACTAATAAATTCCTTTCTGCTTACTGGATAACCAGCCGAGGGAGTGTAAGTTTCATTAGAGGTATAACGACTCGTTTGCGGCTCAAACTGTTGATAAGGTGAAGTGCTCGGCGAAGGCGCATTCTGCGCATTCATATCGGAACGTTTTTGACCACAAACAGAACAAAAAAGTGTACCTTCTGGCATTTGGCTTCCGCATCCATTGCAAAACACCGGTACATTATTATTCGCAGGATCTGTCCTATTCTCATTTATAATGCCGGTTTCCTCGAAACCGTCATTTTCGTTGAGAAGTTGCGTAGTATTACCATCAAAATAATTACCTGCGTTTGATACTGCGGTAGAGGGATAATATGTTTTTGGTGCCGCCATATTAGAAAGTATATTTTCTATATTAGCAATTCTATTTTTCCAGGGGCCTTTTACAGCACTACCGACAAATCCCGTTATGCCCAGTTCACCAACATAGACGCCGGGGAAGAACGCGTACTTCATCCAAGTCTCCAGTCTTACCATATTGCCAATGTATGATAATTTGAAGAATGTTGGATTCCCCAAAACGCCTTGACCTTTTTTGAATACATTTTCTCCATCGTAGTTAATATATTCGTAACCTTCAGATTGTAAATATTGATTTATGGTTGCATGTACTGTTTGAGGCGCTACATTCATTTGAAATTCCTTAACATATCGTGCCATAATCCTTCTCCTTATTTAGCGGTTGTTACATTCCTTACTAAAGCGTCATTAGATTCGGGATTAACACTGATCGCAGAGATACAAATCATATAATTATCCAGTTTTCTAACATAGAAAGTATTGGAGAAATCACCATTGCCGTTTTTAAATTCGCACTCGGCCTTTGTATATGTATAACCGGCAATAGTGGCAGTAGAATATGTTTCAGGAATTTTATATTCCACGCCCGATACAGATTCAAGCGATTTCATCGCTGAGTCGAGATAATCTTCTTCATCATAGATGGGAAATGTCGGCAATTCTTCGTAACTGATATAAATTAAACTCATAGTATCATCAGCGATAAAATATACGCCACATTCCGTATTAGAAGTTTCTGCAGCACTATATGTTGCTTGGTCGGCATTGGAAAATCCGGCAGGTAATGCCAATTTAATATCTGCCCACTCATTTGTGTAAACAGACCCGTCGAAATTCCCCTTGGAGTAATAGAGTTTATCCGGTCTATCCTCTGATGAATGATTGGTGTAATCACTGACATGGTTGCTATAGTTACTGTTATTTCCGGAATTGCCGCCATATTCTTGTTCTTGCAACACCTTCTCTGCAACCATACCAATACCGGCCAAAACAATCAAAATTGCTGCTACAATACCGATAATCAACCCTGTTTTCTTTTTTGCAGGTTTGTTTGGCGGGACAGGCGGCTGCCAAGATTGATTATAAGATGAATCTTGATTATACTGATTTTGAACATAAGTTGGCTGGCTTTGATTTTGATTATCCATTATAAAATCCGAGCCACCACATGCTTGACAAAACCTTGCCTCAACTGGCACATTAGAACCGCAATTTTTACATTGTTTATTCATCGAATAACTCCTATCTACTTTACAATCTTTTTAGTTTTTATTGTTCGTCAGCAACTGCCATGCCTTCTTTTAACATTCCATCTTCGGTGTATGATTGATCCAAATAGTTAAGGAAATTTTCACGTTCAGGGTTACTGTATCCTACAAAAATCACATCGTTTATATCTTCGTGATTGAATAAAAAATTATACTCATTACTCAAATAACCTTCCGGATATATTACTCCAATGTAATCGAAGACTGTATCCGGATGGTCCTCTGAAACGGGTTTTATCCCAATTATCATTAGTTTCTTTGTACCTTCTTTTAATAAAACGACACTTCCGATTGGTAATAAATTTTTAAACATCTTTTTTACCCCTTTCAAATTATATTTCTTAGAATAAATTTGTTACGGCATTCCAACCATTCGAAATCCAACTTCCAACAGTTTGAACCCCTTTTGAAATACCATTTACAACTTTTTTACCCACAAGGTATCCACCGGAACCCACAGAAACCCCAAACCGTAAGACAATATTGTTATCTTGATTACGGATATATTGTGCAGCCCAACTATCCCCTCTGATAAAGTCATCTGCATCTTGCTCAATCTCCGCAGCTACCTTTTCGCTATCAAAGTGAACAACCCCCAAGGTCAATCCACTGGCAACCGCATTCAAGCCGCTTAAAGAGCCGTGTACTCCGACAGAGCCAAAATCCTTGGCATCAAAATTACCGTCCGCAGTCACTACTCCATATTGTTTTGCCGCACCGGAAACGGTTGCTGCTGAAACATTAACCAACCCAAGAATTGTATTAGCCTTAGATATATTTTTTGTCGCCGCCGCCGAAGTGGTATACTTTAATTTGTATTCTGTTGCCAGAATTTGGTTAGTAGCTTTTGATGAACCGCCGGCACTGCTTATAAATTGTAATGTCTTACTACTTGCCTGTGAAGCCACATAAGCTTTTCCGCCAAAGTCGAATATAGATCCCCCCATCTTAATTGATTGTGCCGCTTTATCATAGGAAGTAGCATTGGGATCGCTAAACACCTTGTAGGTATCAATGCCGGCAGTTGCAGTGCCGACCACGCCAGAAACCAGAGAAAGCCCCGTCATTGTCTTTCCAAACCTTGCATCAAGTTTGGAAACCTCATAAGGATGTAATGTCTTTTCATAGTATTTGTAAATTCCGGTTTCAACGCCGGCGGATGACTTAAACAGCGAAAGCATATTTGAATAAACATCTGCCTTAGTCTGTTTTCCACCTGTCAATGAGGATGTCAGGGTTCCAAGGTAACTAAGAAAAGATGCTGAGAGAGTTGTTTTTTCACTTTTCCCGTACTTGCCAATGCACTTCGTTATATTTGTCATCAAATCCAAAAAGGATTTAATAGGTTTTTGACCGTTGACAGTTGAGTGATTATTGATTGAATCCGTCTCTATCCTATCTTTAAAATAATCCTTCCATATTCCAAATTGTGTTCTCACCGAACGATTTGATAGCGATGCATTCACCTGCTTCTTCATAGATTTAACTTTGCTATCAGTTGTTCGATATTGATTCGCTCCATATTGGACAGTCGAACGGATTTTCCCAATTTTGCTTTCAATGTTGGACAATTGCCGCTGAACAGTATTGAGCCTATCGCGAATGTTGGCTCTGTTCTGTATTTTCTCATCAATACTGTTCTTTGTTTGTGTGAATGAGTTTTTAGCAGCAATCACATTTACTCTTGCCGAATCCATTTGCCTTAAAGCGTCTACAACGGCAGATACATTTATTACCGTTCTGCTCATCCGTTATCACCTCCTGCTCGGAATATATCATTTTATCGCCTGGCTCCACAATGCGGGCAATAGGCTTGGGACGAATCAAACTGGGTAGCGCACTGCTTGCAAAAAACAATATTACCGCCCTGCTGCTGATATGGATACTGTTCCTGTGATGACGCCTGATATTGTTGCTCATAATATGTTTGCTGCGTCGGGAGATAAGAATCATTTGAATTTGAACTGTTGCTTGCTTGCTTAAATAACTTAAATAGGAAGAAAAAAATCACACCCAATAGAACAATTACTATGGCCAGCATCGCATAAATCGCTATAAATTCCGGATACATTTTGCTTCAGCTCCTATACTTTAATTCAAGATAAATACAAAATCCTCATTAGCGAGTCTAATATTCGTCCCATTATAAATTTCGACTTCGACATTCGGTTGAAGCATCTTCCCGTTAATGTAGGTTTTATTTGTTGAATTCATGTCGGAAATAAACCATCTTCCTCTTACTTGTTTTATCTGAGCATGACACCTGCTGATTGCCGAGTTGTCTTTCACACAATACTCGCAGCCGTACTGATCTTTGCCAATTCTAAACGAATCGGATGTAATTCTAACCTGCTCCCCGGTTTTTGCACGGCATATATACGCTGTTTGCTGTTGGGCTTCCAAGCGAACATATTGATGCTGCGGCATATTTGTTAAACAACTGTTTGATATTGTTTCAAAACCATTTTGGCCTGAATCAATACTTCCAAGGTTCAGCCCTTCATCCGCTTTATTTGCCGGAACAACATTTTTTGCCGGATCATAGATTCCTTGCGGATTATCTCCGGCGAATGCGGAAATTTTCATTCCACACGAAGGGAAAAAGTTGACATTGGGTTGAAGAATATTTCCGCAGTGAGAACATTTTCTTATGCACGTATTCGTTTGCTCGCCGATTTTCAGGCTTTTTATATATTCTTCGAGATCAAAAACAGA
>CANRHJ010000088.1 GCA_947630355.1 Candidatus Gastranaerophilales bacterium
GCCAGAGTCTGCATTTGCTGCTTAATATGAGTTATTTCATTTTCAATATCTTTTGTTTCTTCTTCTGCTGTTTCTATTGATTTTAATTGATTTGTTAATTCTTCATATGTGTTTAATACCGTTTCCAGACTATTGCCATATTTTCTCTTTATTTTTTCCAGCAGACTTAACCTTTCGCCGATACAATCTATTCTTTCATTATCTGTTTCTTTTGAATCAGAATAACTATTCATTTGAGATGCTATATCCTTTAAGGTTTCATAGGCATTTATAAACTCTTCTTCAGTTGATTTTAAGCTTTCATCTGTTGATGTTAACTTGGACAAGCTGCTTTTTAAGTTGCTTAAACCGCTAAGTATATCACCTTCATCCCCATTTAATGCCCAATATATTGTATATGAAAGCTCTTTTAATTTTTCGGCATTCGCCAATAGCTCAAGCTCTTTTTCCAGTTTTTCAATTTCTTCCGTATCTTCTATCTGCGCATCTTCTATCTCTTTTACCTGATATTTTATAAAGTCTTCCTGCTCTTTCAGAACTTCATTTCTCTTCTTTTTTTCTTCCAGGCTTTTTATCAAATTATTGTATTTTTTATATTCGGATTTATACTCTTCAACATTGTCTCTATGCGGTTTAAGTGCAAAATTATCCAGCAAAATTATATGATTTTTAGGCAAAATATAATTATAATTTTGATGCTGGGTATGAATATCAAGAAGTGTTTCCCTGATTTCCCTTACAAACTCCTGTGTTACCATTATTCCGTTTATTCTGGAACGGTTTTGACCTTGCGTAATTTCTCTTGAAATTATCAGCTCATCTCCGTTTATATCTATTCCGTTTTCTTCAAAAACCGTTTTGTTAAAATTTTCATCAATCCCGGTTATCAATTCAATATAAGCACTATCTTGCCCGGTTTTTATAACCTCTTTACTGACCTTAGCACCAAAAACCGCATCTATGGCTCCGATAATTATACTTTTACCCGCACCTGTCTCACCGGTAATAACATTAAATCCTTTATCAAATTCTATTGTTATTTCATCTATCAATATATAATTTCTTATCTTTACGGATTTTATCATTTTAACCCTTCCAAGAAAGTCCCCAATGAAGTTTTTCTTTTAAAACCGAATAAAATGAATTTTTTTCAAGATTTAATAACACCAGTTTGGCACAGTTATTACTCTTTTTAATCTCAATTTCCTCATTAATCCCTATGTCAAAAGTTTCCTGTCCGTCGGCAGAAATTTTTAACAGCGGTTTATTGGGGCCTGATGTTACTTTTATTACTTCACTTGACGGTATCACTATGGGGCGGGCATTCATTGTATGAGGACATATAGGTACTATTACTATTGCATCCAGTATCGGAGCTAATATCGGGCCTCCGGCTGAAAGTGTGTATGCCGTTGAACCTGTGGGAGTTGAAACTATTATACCGTCAGCCAAATAATCGCACACTATATTATCGTTTATATGTACATACAATCTTGACGTCCTTGAAAATCCGTCGCCTTTTATTACTATATCATTTAATGCATTCATCTTACCGTTCATTGATGTGAGCATTATTCTGTTCTCAGTCTTAAACGAACCTCTTAATAAATAATCCGCAGCCTCTTCTATCTGTGTTGATTTTGCTTGCGATAAAAAACCTAATCTGCCCAGATTTATTCCCAATATCGGCACACCATACTCCGCATAATATCTCGCAGTCTTTAATATTGTTCCGTCTCCGCCAAGTACAAACGCAAATGTAATATCATTTTTATAATTGTCGGTCGTTATTATCTCTGAATTGATATTCCTTATGCTCAGAACCTTTTGCAAGTTTTCCGCCGTACATCTTGCTTTTTCGTTGTCAAAATTATAGAAAATGCCCACTCGTTCCATATTTATTTCATCGCCGTATATTGATTGAATCACTTTCTATTCCTCTTTCTTGTACGCCATTAAAAGCCCGTCGGGCAAATCCAATATTTCCGTTTGATAATTACTGTTTGATTTTATGGCTTGTACAAACGGTTCCACTTTCTTTGCATGCGATTTTATATTATCGGCAAGTATTACCCCGCCTTTTTTTAACAATGGATCTATTGCTTCATAAAACCTTTTATATTCTTCTTTGTTTGCATCAATAAATACCATATCAAATTCTTCATGCAGTTCTTCCCTTATTACATCATAAGCCTGTCCCTGCTTAAATGTAACTATTTCTTGTAATCCGCAATATTCTATATTATCTCTTGCTATACTCTGTCTTTTCTCCCAAAACTCTATTGTTGTCAGATGTCCGCCCGTCTCCTTTAATGCATCCGCTATCCATAACCCGGAATATCCGTTTGATGTACCAAGTTCCAATACATTCTTTGCACCTTTTATCTTTATAAGCATACTGATAAAATTTCCGGTCTGATGTGATATATTCCAATATTTATCGGACGTCTCTTCTAACTTCTCTAATAATACCGTAGTCTTAGTGTCCATTTGTTCTTTCCAATATAGTTATCATATTTATATTTTCGCTTATGGGCTGCACCTGCATTGATTTGCTCTTTTCCATATCATATACGGCGTACTTATAATCTGACATATTGGTTATTACTGCCAGGTTTGAATCAGGCACGGGAGTTAAAGACTTCGCAAAACCTTCCATAGGCAATTTCTCTGTTTTTAATTCCTCATTCACTTCCGAATATGTATAAACAGAATTATTACCCGCACACAGTATGTATATATTATTATTTTTCTCGGCCATATCTACGGGCTTAGGGCCTATTGGTATATCTTTTATGCTTGTTGCATACATTTTCATATTTTTTATACCGTCTTCATCATATGGCTCATCATATTGTGTAACTATATCTTCACTTATTGATGAAGCATCCGCATTTTGTTCTTTTATTAATTCACTTTCCCGTTTTCGGTCTTTGCGGCTCTTTACCGTTTTAATATCCTGTAATAAATCATAATATACTACTCTTAATTGCGGTTTTGTTCTTGCTATCAAGTATATATTTTTATCTTTTAATATCATCTTGGTAATATTCGGATAATTTGTTATTAATTTATTTTCATATTCATTTTGCAAATCCAATATATATATATTCGACGTTTTTAAATCGGTATAAGCAAGCTTAGTGCCGTCGGGAGATAACGACAATCGATGCGGCGATCCCGCCAATTGTATCTTTTCTTTTATACTGAATGTTTCTGTATCTATTATATACAATGATTCATCTGCCAAACTTGCGGCATATGCTTTTTTATTTATATCATCAACCGTTATTTCAGATACTTCCGATGTTAAATCTATCTGCTTTACTATGTACTCTTCATTAACATCCACAACATCTATATTCTTTTTATCTTTTGTGGCTATTAATAAATATTTTCCGTTATTGACAGGCTTTACATCCTTCATTACTCCTGATGTTTTCAATGAATATAAAGGTTCCGTTACTGTCGGTGAATATATCTGTAAATACTCTGTCTGGAAATTATTTACAAAAAATAATTTATTCTTTAATTGTGAAGGTACATTGTACTGCCTTGTATTATTCACTTTTTTGCCAGAAGGCAGGGGAGCACTCTTTCTCCCGCTTACAAAAGCAGTCGTTTTTGCACTTCCTATCAACGGAATTTGAACATCTCCTATTATTCCCGCCAAGCTCTCGGGTAATACCAATCCGCGCGGCACCATTATATCTTGCGGTATTAAACCGGTTTTTATTTCACTCGGCAAATTCGGTATATTCCTTACGCTTATCGTATCTGCTCCGGTTCTTATTAATTTTAACAGCCCGAAATTATTATTAAATAAAACCATATCCGGCAGATTATCCATTGTTTGATTTTCCGGATATGTCTTTACTATCTTCAATTCTTCCGTTTCTTTCGGATATGAAGGATATATCGGTAAATACATTACATCATTGTTATACACTACAACACTGTCAAATCTGATTGTAGGCACCTTCTTGCGTGTTACCAAATAATCTCTTACTTCTTTTGGTAACTGACTCGCTTGCGCATAACCGCAAAATATTGATAATATCAGTATACTTACTATTATTGACTTTATTTTCATACACCCTCTGTTTAATTATGAAGCACATTTTTCATTTTATCAATAAATTTTGATGCGGGCTTTTTTTTACATTGTATTTCATATAATTTTTTATATAATTCTTTTTCGTCTGCGGTAATATCTTTAGGCGTTTTTACCTTTACTACAAAATTATGATTACCGCGCTTGTTATTATTTCCCAAATAAGGAACACCTGCGCCTTTTATTTGTAATATCTTATCTTGCTCAACACCCGCAGGTATTGTTAATTCTTTCTTTCCGTCCAGTGTATTTACCTCTATGGTATCTCCCAATGCAGCTTGCGGGAATGTTACTTCAACTGCCGAATATATATCAAATCCGTCTCGGGTAAATTCCTTATGCTCTTTTACGTATATAACAACAATTAAATCACCGTTCCTGCCGCCATTTTTACCGCAATTTCCTTCCTGCGACAATCCTATTCTTGAACCGTTATTTACACCCGCCGGTATATTTATCGTTAATGTTCTTTCTTTCTCAATTCTTCCGTCACCCTTACACTTAGGACAAGGATTGGAATTTATTTTTCCGGTTCCGTTACAATTAGGACATGTGGTTATCTGTCTAAAACTTCCTAACGGCGTATTTGTTACCTGTTGAATTCTTCCCGTTCCGCCGCAGGTTTTACATACTTCCGGTTTACTTCCTTTGCTTGCACCTGTTCCGCCGCATTCATCACAAGTTTCCAAATGACTTATTTTTACTTCTTTTTTTACTCCGAATGCCGCTTCTTCAAACTCTATTTCTATATTTAATCTTAAATCGGCTCCGTTTTGCGGTCCGTTAGGATTTGTTGTATGCTGCGAAAATCCAAATCCGCCCATACTTCCAAAAAAGCTTTCAAATATTTCATTTAAATCGCCAAAACCACCATCAAAAGGTCCTGATGTGTTAAAGCCGGCATCTCTTAATCCGTCTTCTCCATATCTGTCATACGTTGCACGTTTGTTATCATCCATTAATGTCTCATAAGCACGGCCCAGTTCTTTAAACTTCTCTTCCGCATCCGGTGCCTTGTTTACATCAGGATGATACTGCCTCGCTTTCTTTCGAAATGCCGATTTTATTTCTTCCTTACTTGCGTTTCTGTCTATCCCTAATATCTCGTAATAATCACTCATTTTTCTTTATTCTCTCAACTTAAATCCACTTATTTTACGGCAACATCAACCATAGCGGGCCTTAATACCTTATCGCCCACTTTATACCCCTTTTGTAGTTCTTTTATTATTGTTTCTTCGGGATATTCCTCCGTTTGTGTTTGCATTACGGCTTCGTGTAAATTCGGATCAAACTTCTCTCCGATACTTTTTATTTGTTCCAAGCCCAATTTTGTTAATGAATCATTTAACTGTTTATTTAATATATAAAACGTCTCTTTCATTTTTTCAACGTTATCTATATTTTCTACTGACTCTATGGCTCTGTCAAAATTATCAACTACCTCTATCACTTTTTTTAAGCATTCTTGCGCTCCGAATTTTAACAATGCTTCGCGCTCCTGCGCCTGACGCTTCCTGTAATTATCAAAATCCGCAGCTAACCTTATATATTGATTATTTAAATTTTCATATTCCGTCTTTAACTTATCTAACTCGTTTCCTTCCGCTTTTTGTTCCGAAGATTTTACTTCCTCTTCACCGGAAATTCCTTGTTCTTCCTTGTTTTCTTCATTATTTTCTTCTTTATTTTCTTCTTCTGTCAGGTCTTTTATCTGTTCTTCTTTATTTTCATCCGCCATTGTTTTATTATTATCTCCCGTCTTTGTCATAAATGGATTATTTTTATTCATTTTTTTCTCAAAAAAATTTTTCATCTTTCCTCTTCTTCCTATTAAAATTATAATTTATCAAATTTAATTCTCAATAGTTATTAATTTTTTCTTAACTTTTCTTCCTCTTTTTTTCCGATTGTGTATATTTTGAAAATTAGTTATTATATTTTTGGGAGTTATTATGGCAAAAATAAAAAAAATCGGCTTCGATAATCTGATTAACATTAAAAAGTTAATGTCTGTTATATGCAGCGATAATATTTTGAATTACAGACGGATTTTTTTCTTTTCCGTTCCCGCGACCTTTTTTCAAAACCTTTTCTATAGCGTTCATCTTCGCAAATTAACGGAGACCTACGTCGTTTCGGATAACAACAATGTTTTAAGAGGGCTTATTAGCGTAAAAGCGCAGAAAGGCAATCCGTACAAATGGCAAATAAAACGGCTTTTCCTCGCAAATAACTCTTTTGAACAAGGAAAACAACTTATCGAATATATTATTGCCAAGTTCGGTGCCAGAGGTGTTGACACTTTTTATGTATCGGTTAATGATAATCAGGCGGAACTTATAGATTTATTTGTTAAGGGCTGCTCTTTCCGTTCGTGTTCCTCCGAATCTCTTTGGTATGTCTCTAATATTAATTTTATCTCCGACTCCGTTAATGAAAAAGATTTTAAACCCTTTAAAAATTCCGACTCAAAACGCTGCGCCGATTTCTTTAACGATAACATTATTTCTCATTATAAATATTCCCTTTCCAAAGAAAAAGAAGAGTTTAATGACTCTTTATTTCAGGGATTTAACTCGGATTCTAATTTCAAATATCTGTTTGAAGATGAACTTTCTCATTTATTAAAAGCTTTTATTGACATAAAAACTATGGATAACAAAAATTACTTTATTGATATTATTATCGCTCCTCAATTTATTGACTCTTATCAATATGTCTTATCATTTGCTTTGAAAAAAATCCTTAAAAGGAATAAAAACTTTAAAGTTTATATTAAAAACAGAAGGTATATCCAATCAGGCGATACCATCGAAGATTTCTTTAAAAATTACAGATTTGAACTCTTACAAAATAATGCAATTTTAGTAAAAGATTTCTTTAAAACGGTTAAAAACGAATCAACGAATATGAATAATGCCATAATTTTCAGCGGTTTTGAAGTTTAGTCCTGCAATAAATATTTTGCTCTGTCGCATATTTCAAGCCGGCTGAAATTCAATATTTTTGATTGTTCTATTACATACTTTATCAAACCTATTACCCAATCATCGGGTTTATCTTTTCTGTATAGCCTTAACCAA
This sequence comes from Candidatus Gastranaerophilales bacterium, assembly GCA_947630355.1. Lineage (GTDB taxonomy): Bacteria > Cyanobacteriota > Vampirovibrionia > Gastranaerophilales > Gastranaerophilaceae > Avigastranaerophilus. Next base: position 7,201 of record CANRHJ010000088.1, read on the forward strand.
CTGTTTTCTATGTCTATTACTATTATTTCTATTCTGTTTTCTTTGTTAAATTTAAGCCATTTGTCAATTTCTTCTTTATTATCATTGACACCGGGTATAATTATATATTTACTTATTACGTTATAGCCGGACTTTTGAGATTTTGCATACCTCTTTAAATTTGAACATACGGTATTAAACTTATCAATTTGTTTTATCTTTTTATATGTTTCACGTGATGAGCTGTCTATTGAAACAACAACGGAAACCTGACCCGTTGATATACCCTTTTCTATCATCCTTGAATACTTTATACCCGATGATGGCACACGCATATCAGTAAATCCGTTTTTTATTAATAAACCTAATATTTTATCGAATTCCGGTAATATAGTCGGTTCTCCGCCGCCAAAACCTATGGCTCCGCCTTTTCTTATTATTTTTTTGTCAAACATATCCTTTAATATCGGATATATATTATATGTCTTTAAAGTATTGTATCTCTTTTTATCTTCTTCTGTGTAACAGTATGTACAGCAGCAATTACACTTTGTAAAATGGTCAAAAATTATACAATCAATATAATCTTCCTGCAGCCATTCCTTCTCTTCCAAAAAAACACAACCTCTGCAGCCCTCTACTGTTTCACCCCGCTTCTGTATTTCACGATACTCCTGCTTTATCCTGAAAAACTTTTCCCAATCAATTTTTTCCCCGTGATAATCCTCAAATATCATGGAATTTCCGCCGCCGGGTGCACTCATATAACAGCATAATTTAACGTTTGAACCGTATACTCCGTTATCAAAACATACCCCCGACTCTAACCATTTACAGCTTATATATCTTTCCCTTTACCCTGTTTCCATTTTTACCTACTTAAAATTACAGTTTAAAAGTCTGCAATTCATTGTACAATTTCGTATTTTTTCACGTATTTCTTC
>CANRHJ010000089.1 GCA_947630355.1 Candidatus Gastranaerophilales bacterium
CTTGAAGTCGTTAGACCTACAAAACATTGTCAAGGTGCTTTAAAATTATCATTTAACACAATAAAATTCGGTAAATGTAAAGCGCAATTACCTAATCAGATATTAACAGCTCAGGTTAATAAAGTTAAAAAACCTAACGCTGTAGCAAGATTGGTAGAGTTCCCCTTCACTTGGACTGGCGGTTTGTTGGGTAACGTAGGAAGAACCGTAGGCGGCGCCATTGTTAGTGCATCTAATGCCGTTGAACAAGTCGTTTCCGGTGTTGGTGTAGGTACCGGCGAAATCTTTCAAGGTCAGTTTAAAGCTGCCGGCAGAAGTTATGTAGACGTTGGTAAAGCTATTGTTACTGCTCCCGTTGATTTAACAAGAACTGCTTTATCGGGTACTATGGGATTATTCCAATATACAGGTGATGAAATCAGTTATCTTGTTGACCCTAAAGGTATGAAAATATCTTCAGTAAATCCGAAAGAAAAAGTTACAATCGCTTTCGGTTGTCACGAACAATAATATTTCTCTATAGAGGTGCAAGTCTCCCGAAGTGTTCTCCGGGAGATTTGTTTTATTAAATTTACATATTCACCGTTATAGTTTAAAATAATTTATGAAATAAGGAGTAATAAAAAAAGCCCCGTCGGGGCTTTTTTATATATCCAATTTTTCCATCATTTCATCTGATATATCAAAATTTGAATAAACATTTTGAATATCATCGTGTTCTTCCAATTTTTCCATTAACCTCAGAATGTTTGTTGCTGTTTTTTCATCTGTTACTTCAATAGAGTTTTCGGCAATTCTTGTTAATTCTGCAGTTTTACCTTTAAACCCGTTTTTCTCCAATGTTTCAACACAAGACTGAAAATTTTCGGGTGAAGTAATTACTTTATATACATCATCTTCTTCGACAACATCCTGAGCATTTGCATCAATTGCCGCTTCAAAAAGCTTATCAAAATCAGTATCTTCTTTAGGAAATTCAATAGCTCCGACTTGTTTAAACATCCATCCGACACAACCTGTTTCACCTAAGTTTCCGCCGAATTTCGTGAAGAAACTTCTTATATCGCCTGCCGTTCTGTTTCTGTTATCAGTCATAGCTTCTATAAATATAGCTGTTCCGCCTGCTCCGTATCCTTCATATGTTAATTCTTCAACATTATCGGCACCGCCGGAACCCGCTCCTTTTTCTATTGCGCGTTTAATATTATCATTAGGGAGTCCTGCTGCTTTGGCTCTGTCTATTGCCGTCCTTAGTCTGAAATTTCCGGCAGGATCAGGACCGCCCATTTTCGCTGCTACTATTAATTCTCTTGAATACTTCTGAAATGCCACACCTCTTGCCGCATCAATTGCCGCTTTCTTGTGTTTTATTGTTGACCACTTAGAATGACCTGACATATATTTCCCTTTCGTATTTTGTATTTTTTTTTATTGTAATATAAAGGCAGTGAAAAGAAAATAAATTCTACAGCACGGCATTTAACAATATTTTAATTACGTCAGCTTAAAACTCCGAATAATGAAAATCTGAATTTCAGTATAGGCTCGCGAACTCGCTTCGCTCAAACAGCGCTCGCCTTTGATATTTCTTCAATTCGATTTTCAATTATTCTTCGTTATAGCTTCCTTTAATTAAAATATTTTGCATTATAAGCTGTAAATCAATTTTCTTGATTAAAAATATGTAATTTGATATAATTAACTCGAAATTAAGGAGAAAAATATTATGAAAAGGCGCTTACCCCCCCCCATGAATTTTGCAAAGACTTGAGCCGTAACAACATAGAGCAAAGCCCATGTACTGAAACAAAATTCTCTGCCGAAATGAAGCAAAATTCAAGACAAAAAAATTTTGAAGGCTTTACATTAGCGGAAGTTCTCATTACCCTCGTTATTGTTGGCGTTGTTGCCGCAATTACAATTCCGATTATTCATAATAATTATATGGAACAGGTTGCAATATCAAAAGTTAAGAAGTTTCATTCCGTTTTGAAACAATCTGTAAGATTGGCAATTGCTAACGAGGGAGTGAGTGTTGATAACTGGGATATTTATGAAGAAGGTACTAAAGCTGGTAAGCTTATGTCATACATAAAGCCATATCTTAAAATAATGCAGGACTGCGGATATGATACAAGTAAAGATTGTTCCGTTGCAGGAAAAATCAAATTATTAAACGGAAATGTCTCGGGCGAAGATTTCTCAACATATTACCGATTAATACTTGATGACGGGGCGGTTATGTTTGTCAGAACGAATTCAAGATCGAAAGATAATGTTTGTACACGGCTTGTTAATGTAAATAATGTTTGCGGGGTTATACTTTATGATATAAATGGTATTAAAAAACCAAATACAGTCGGAAAAGACATATTTCATTTCTTCATTGTTCCAAATGATGGTGTACCTGTAACTTATAATGATTGTAATAAGAGTTCTGCAGGCTGGTCATGTGCAGAATATATTTTAGAACACGGGGATATGAATTATCCCGATTGATATAGATTGTTATTTTTTTATTTTATTGTAATATTATGTTATGGAAAATGAAATAAATAATGATTTACAAAGTGCATTGGATTATTATAAATCGGCGGATTATGAAAAGTCTGTTGAATATTTTTTGAAGGCTTTAAGCTCAGATGCTAACAATCCCAATATTCTAAATAATATCGGTCTATGCTATTCAAAGCTCGCTAAAGATGATTTGGCTATCGAATACTTTATCAAAACATTATCTTTTAATCCTAATTCCGTCCAAACATATATAAATCTTTCCGATGTTTATTTCAGAAATAAAAATATTATTGATGCCATTAATTTATTGGAAAACGGTGTAACTTTAATGCCGAATGAAATAGCTCTAAAACACTATTTGTCCAGATTTTATTTGGAAGATTGCAGATATGATTTGGCTATGCAGCAGTTATTTGAGATTTTGGATATTGATTCTGACAATCTTGATGCTTATTGGGATTTGGGTAATATTCAGTATGAACTGGGTGATTATGACAGTGCAGCTGAAAATTACGAAAATGTTTTGGAAAAAATTACCGATAATGCCGTTTTTTATTATCAAACAGCTTTGGCTTACGAGGCCGGTGATAATATTGATAAAGCTATTTCAAACCATTTAAAAGCTGTTTCAGTTAATGAAAATTTCCATCCTTCTTATAAAAAACTCGGAATATTATTTATGGCTCGCGGAGATAATGAAAGTGCCGTTGAATATTTCCAAGATTATCTTAACTTTGATTTGCCTGCTGATGAAAAAAAATCAATTAATGATTTAATTGAAAGAATAAGTAAACAGTTATAATCGGTTGTGTATTACATTTATATATCTTTTATTAAATAATAATCACGTATTATCAGTTAACAGGCGGTTATTATGAAAGATGTTCAAATTTATACGGTAGATTATTGTCCGTATTGTAAAAAAGCTGAAATGTTATTAAAAAGTAAGAATATTTTATATAAAAAGACAGACATTACCGAGAATGAAGATGCGTACAGAAAAAAACTCGGTGAATATTACGATATAGAAGGAAAAGTTACAGTTCCTCAAATAATTATCGGAGGAAAGCGTATCGGAGGATTTGACATCCTTGAAAAGCTTAATAATTCCGGTGAACTTGATAAGTTACTTGAAGATTAGCGGGATTTTGTTATGAATAAGTTCTTTAATCTTTATAATTCATTATGTACCGGCGCAAATTCAAACGGAGTCTTTTCTCTTGACCCTTATTTCCCCGTTATTAAAGAAATGCTTGTTTCGGAACTCCGTGAAGTGGTATATTTTATTCAACAATTAAAACTTTTAAATTTTGATATGAGTGAATATACCGATAAAGTTGTCGAATTTATTTCCGTTTTGATTGTTAATCTGGATTTTAAACGGGAAAGTTTATTTATTATTGTCGAAGATTTATATAATAACAAAATTAAACTTCATGATTTGTATATAAATACTTGTAAAGAACGTAATATAGAACCGCAAAACATAAGTAAAGAATTATCGATGCTGCAGGACAAAGATTCTGTTATCAAAGCGTTAAATGAACATGAAAAAAATATCGCTCCTGACAGCCTTACACTGACGGTTAATAAAAAAATTTTATATGAAATAATGGTTAATCTTGTATTAAATGCCTGTAATTGTCTTATTGAACTTAAAAATTACGGCGAAGATTTTACTGATGCAAAAGAAGAAGTTTTAAAACTTTTTAATACTTCAAATTACACTGATGATAATGATGATGTTTGGATAAACAAAATAATAGACTTCTCGGCTTGGAATTGTAAGATAACAAACAAATTATATGATAAAATAAATGAACGTTTCGGTCCCGTAGAAAAAACTCAAGTTCCTGTGGCTGTCAAGGAAGGTAAGGCTATTCTTGTTTCAGGTTCCGGATTATTGGATTTGGAAAAAATCTTGATTGCTGCACAAGATAAAAATATAAATGTTTATACACACAATAACTTAATGAGTGCTTTTCAATATAAAAAAATTAGTGAATATTCTAATTTGACAGGTCATTATCAAAGATTAAACAACAATTTCCCTCTTGATTTTGCCTCGTTTCCGGGACCCGTATTTATTACAAGAAATTCTGCTCCTAAAATTGAAGTAATAAGGGGACAAATATATACCCAAGCTAAATACCCTTCTTTTGGTATTGCTAAAATAGAAAACGATGATTTCTCTCCGATTATTGATTATGCGCTTAAATCCGAAGGATTTAAAGAAAGTTATTCGCAAAATTATATTTCCGTCGGTTATAATTATGATGAAATATCTCAAAAGTTAAACGAAATTATATTAAAACTTCAATCAAATAAAATAAAAAATATCGCAATAATAGGTTTAATTGATAAATTTGCTGATTTTAACGAATACGTAAATCAATTCTTATCAAAATCACCCGATGAATTGTATATAATTTCCTTTTCATACGATACAAAAAGGGAAAATGTTTGGAGTGTAAACCCTTTTTACGATTTCCCGATACTATATAAAATAATAAATACTCTGAAAAATAATTCGGAAGGTATTGAAAAATATTTAAGCATATTTTTCCCTGATTGTGCAATAAATACCCTTTCGCAAATATTTAATTTGAAATACATGGGTATAAAAAATATTTTCTTGGGGAATTGCTGTCCTAATGTTATGAACCCCGTTTTAACTGAGGGCTTAAAAAATTTATTTGATATAAAAGAAATATCAACTGTTAAGGATGATATAGAATTTTTAATACCAAAAGGAGCGAATTAATTTTCGCTCCTTATATTTTATGATTTCATTTGTATTTTAATTTATGATTCTATTGATCCCATTATTTCTAATACTTCTATTACATTGTCATATCCGTATTGAGAAACTAATTCATCTAATGATGTTTTACCTTCTGCGATTTTTTGTGCTATTGCTTTAGGTGCGCCCTTTAGTTTTGAACCTAATGCTGATATATTTTCTTTAGTTACTGATGATTTAACTTTGTTGTATAAATTTTGAGCTGTTGTTTTCGGATCTTTAACTGCATCCTTAACTGCATTTTTAACTACATCTGCCTTATTTTCAACTGTGCTTGAAACATTATCCATTTTATTTGCTATAGTTTTGGCATCATCGCTTAAAAATGCTTCACGTGCTTCAGCTTCTTTAAGAACTGACACTTCCTCATCTGTTAATGCTGATTTGGTGTCAATCTTAGCTGCTTTATTTTGTGCATTTTTGTATTGTAATGCTTCTGCAGTAGATTTGGCTGCTGCACCAATTGATTTTGCTCTGTTTGTGGTCGATGACACCATATCATGTCCTAATGCTTTCGCTTTTGACATAAGTGATGCATCTTTACCCAATTCACTTGTAGCACTTCCGCCGTTAATACCGGCTGTAGATGTCTTCATTACCGCATTGTAGCTTGCTTCTGCACCGGCTACCGATAATCCTGTTGTTAGTGCTCCACCGCCGACATCTTGCCAAGCCAGTTTCGCTTCAGCATCTGTATCTGCAGTTGCTGCATTATATACACCTTTTCCTATTTGTACTGCGCCTGTAACTGCTCCTATTCCGCATGCAACAAGACCAACTGCGGGGAATGCTACACAAACTGCCGCTGTTGCTGCTGTTAATAATGTTTTTCCAAGTGAAAATTTACCGTCTTTTCCTGTAAAACATCCTTTCACCATGTTAACTGCGGTTTTTCCCACACCTTTTATTGTATTCCATAGTGCACTGCCAAATCCGATTTTACCGTCGTCTTTTCCGTCCGTACAAGTTTCTCCTGATATTTGAACACTGTCGTTTGTATCATATTTGTTACTTGCTTGTGAATTTGTTGTTGTAACGGGTTTATAAGTCACAAGCGGTGTGTTTTGAAATTCTTTCCATTTACTGTAATCAATCCCAGAATAATTAACGGCCATATTTTCCTCCTCGTTAAATAATACACATAAATTCTTCTATAATTATTTAAAGATTTTTTACTCTTAAAAATTTACTTTATTTATTAATATGTTAAGAAATATTAAAAAGGACAGCAAAAATGCTGTCCTTTTTTATGTGTTATTTATTATTTAGCAATATTTTTTATATATTAATACCGCGTTATGACCGCCAAAACCGAATGAGTTAGTTAAAGCTATATTAACATTCATTTTTTCGGCTTTATTAGGTACGTAATTTAAATCGGCTACTTCTTCATCAAGATTATCCAGATTAATCGTGGGCGGAATTATACCGTCATTTAAGGCATGAATGCAAATAACGGATTCTGCGGCACCCGATGCACCAAGCATATGGCCTGTTTCTGATTTCGTTGAACTTACTCTTAAATTCGGATTTGTTTTTCTGTCACCGAATACCTTTGCAATTGCTTTTGTTTCCGCAATATCACCAAGATGCGTACTGGTTCCGTGTGTGTTTATATATTGAACATCACTCGGTTTTATTCCGGCATCTTTTAAAGCAAATTCCATAGCTTTAGCAGCACTTGAACCGTCCGGAGATGGCGCTACTACATCATAAGCATCTCCTGTTTGTCCAAAACCTATTATTTCCGCTAAAATTTTTGCTCCGCGTTTTTTTGCGTGCTCAAGTTCTTCTAAAATCAAAACTCCCGCACCTTCTGCCATTACAAATCCGTCTCTGTCTTTATCATAGGGCCTTGATGCTTTCTCGGGTTCGTCATTTCGCTTTGAAAGTGTTTTCGCTGCAGTAAATGCACCTAAACCTATCATACATATAACAGCCTCACTCCCGCCTGCTATAACCGCATCAGCTTCATCATACTGTATTGCCCTGAATGCATCTCCAATACAATGCGCAGATGTCGCACAAGCCGATACTACTGCCTTATTTACTCCTTTTGCACCGGTTTCTATAGATATTTTCCCGGCTCCCATATCGCATATTAACATCGGTATTGTAAAGGGAGAACATTTCGTGGGACCTTTGTTTATCATATCAACGTAACTTTTTTCTATCGTATGAAATCCGCCTGCCGCTGAACCTACTATACAGCCAAATCTGTACGGATCAATCCCTGAATTCTTTATTCCTGATGATTCTACCGCTTCCCTCGCTGCTACTATAGCATATTGCAAATATTTGTCCAATCTTCTTGCTTCTTTAGGCTCAAAATAATTAATAGGATTAAAAACTGATTCTTTAATTTCACCGCCGATTAAAACAGTGTGCCCGCTCATATCCCCCATATTCTCAATTCTCGAAACGGCGCTCTTTCCGTTTACAACACCATTCCATAACTTTTCTGAGCCGACTCCGTATGGCGATACCACGCCCATTCCTGTTACTACTACACGTCTTTTTGTCATTTCTTCACCTATTTACCTATTAATAATAATGAGGAGAACTTGCATACTCAAGAACCCCTCATTAAACCTAACTTGATTTAATCCGGCTACGCAACATCCCGTTTGCTAATTACAACCGTAAAGTTGCTCACCT
>CANRHJ010000090.1 GCA_947630355.1 Candidatus Gastranaerophilales bacterium
TGTTATATTTTTTTATGTATACTATCATAAACATAGAAATTTTAGGATAAACAACTAAATGTTAAAAAGACTGCTAAGTGTCATAATATATAAAAACCGTTGGGAGCATTGTGAAATATTATAATTTCTTCAAAAATCGTTTATTGAGTTTTTTATTAATATTATTTGTGATATTGTCTGCCGTTCAGATTATATATGCAACGTTAATATACAGAGGACTTGTTATTGACGGAGTTATGTTTTTTGTAAAAATATTAGATAGTATGTCGGAGAATGGATATGGATTTGTTCTTTGTCCTCATAGAGCAAGAGCCTTTATTCTCGCAATAAATCAAATGCCGGTAAATATTGCATATTGGCTGGGTATAACATCTAAAACTGCTCTTGCTGCCATATTTTCTCTGCCTCTGTTTTTATTTCCGTTCCTCGTTACTCTGTATAATTTCGCTTTGGCTAAACGTACAAAGAGGTACGATATAGTTTTATTGGCATTAATATTATATAACTCATTAATTTTGCCCGCAATAATGTATTCGGTTGTTGAAGTGTTTCTTGCTTCTACCCTGATTATTGTCCTGCTGCATTATTATCTGGCTGACATAGATTACACAAAAAAGGATATTTTAATAATAATTTTGTTGACTTTATTGTTGTATGACAGTACGGAATTATCCATACTAATATATACAATAATGATATTATTTCCATTCAAAGCAAAAACTACTAAGGCAAAAATAGTAAAATGGTATATAAATATATCTATGTTTTTGAGCAGTTGTTTTATAATTTATATGACCTATGTGGTAATCGGGATAAACCATATTGATATTGAAGATGAGTCTGTTTCATTTTTCCGTGAACTTTTTGAAAACAGAAGTAATTTATTACATTTATTTCAAGAACCGTATTTGACAGAAATTACTACTGCAATAATCGTTATATCTTTATTATTTTACAGAAAACGATTAAATCATCAACCACTTGTCATCATCAGCTTGATATATATAGGGGTATTGTGGTTAATCTTAAAAAATGCAAATATTTATCTTTATAATTTTGAGTGGGTTTCTTATAGGGTATTTATATTTATAATATTGCCGATATTAGTTTTCTTCTTGTTTTTATCAGAGGAATTAAAGAAATTTTTACATAAAAATGTATTATACAATTTATTTACAGTTGTTTTATTATGCGGAATTACAAATATATGTATTGATATGGCATATTCAAATAAAGTGCATCAGTTTGAAATCAAATATAATAATATGATATCGGCTTCAGATAAAAAAATTCTGAACCCCGAAACTGATTTATATGACATTTATTATGCTTGGGATAATATTTTCTTTTCCGTACTTTCCCCGACTTCATATCAATTAATATTCTCAAAAGAATATAAACAAAAAAGACTCGTTTTGCCTTGTTTAAATGACAAAAATGCAAATTATTTCAGGATACTTGATTTTGATTTTAGTAACAACCTTTTATATGTCTTTTATTCAAATATAAGAATCAAAAACAAATTTTGGGATTTAACGGAAATAGGAAAAGAATTTGAAGAAAACGAAAATTACAAAGTTACATATAAACGGGTTTTTGATGATTAATTTATTTTTGAGTTGTTAAATAATTAGTTTATAATTTTAGAGAAAAAATGCAGGAATTTTTTCTTATTTTTATATTCTCTTAACTCAAAAAACAGAGGTGACATATAACATTTGTCATAATTGAGATTTTTATTTTTTAATATTTTAACGAATTTATTAAATTCAGGATTTGTTTCATGCCAAACCGCATGATTTTCATAATCCCTGCCGAAAGTTGTTTCCCAATAGCAGTATTGAGAAATAGTAATCCAAATACCTAATTTTTTTGCAAAAGCAACCAGTTTGGGTATTTGTTTATAATTCAAATCACAAACGGCGCAGTTTATTGTAACCTTCTTAATTTCTCCCGTCTTTTGAGCTTGAGCCATCCATTTAATGTTCCTAAGAACTACTTTTAGGTTGGAACCGAGCATTATTTGATTATATAAATTTTCATCCAATGAGTGAAGAGATACAAATACTTCATTTATTCTGTTATTAATACCCAGAGCTTCACAATTATTTTTATTAAATAATAATCCGTTAGTATTAATGTTAAATAAAATATTAGGATTAACAGATGCAAGTTTTTTTATTAAAAGTCTTGAATGTTTACTGAAGAAAGCTTCTCCGGCTCCGCTGAGTGCTACAATTTGAGCTTCTTTAATTAAAGGTATTAAAAGAGAATCTATTTTTTCGTTAAATATTTTTGTTGTTTGCTCATCATTCTTTATTTTTGCATCTCTGCAAAATATACATTGTAAATTGCATTCTTTATCATATGCCAAAGTAATATATTTAGGTAAAGGCGGTGTTAAATTATATTTTCCGTTCTTATTGTCCTCAAGTACTCTTTGCCGGCATAATTCCAAATTACAAAAAGAAAAATCTTCAGCCAGTATTCGTTTTCGAAATTCTGTTGCTTTATCAGAATACCATATTTTATCAAGAGATACATTATCAGTAAAAATATTACCGATATTATGCATATTGATATATGCGGGACAACAGGTATAAACGTTTCCCGCACTATCAATCTCTATTGTTTGAAAAGGTTTAATACATATTTTACTCATTAGGCATTTGTTTTATTTCATCAAAAAGATTTGATTTATTTATATGGGGAGATATTCTGAAAATTGGCTTTTTAAGAATTTTTATAAACTCAGAGTGCTCAGGATGGGTTGGCTCTGAAATGGCTATTTGGTCATATATATGTTTATTATTTTCCAGCTTATTTAATTTAACTAATGTGATGGTAGCATGATTTTCCTTCGCAAATTCCGTCATTTTCTCCATCTCTTTGTAGTTATAAGCAGTAACAACAAAATTTATAATCAAGTTTGAAATTTTATTATCTTTTTTAAGTTTACCTAAAAATTTAATATTATTAATTACTTTTTTAAAGTTTCCGTCAAGAACAATTTTATCATAAGTTTCTTTAGTAATAGCAGGCATGGAAACAACGAAATAATCAACACGATTCCATAAACCGAATTCTTTTAAATGTTTTTCATCGCATTCAATACCGTTTGTGTATACATAGAACTTGATATTTGGATAAACTTTTCCGATACGATGAATTAAAGTTTTAGCATATTTGCTTGCAAAAATTTCACCCGAAGCAGAAACATTGACTAAATCAGCGTTTTTAAGCATAGGTATAATAACGTCATCAAATTTTTCTTCAAATCTGGAACAATCATTCTGAAAATGATGGTCACGGCAATAAATGCACCTTGCATTACATATGGAATCATAGTTTAGTTGAACTCTTTTGGGATATTCTGCAATTAAAGAAGGCTTAATGTCATGGCAAAACTCTTTGGGACATTTTGATAAATCACAGAATTTAAAGTTCCGGTCAAGGAATTGTTTTCTAAAATTTTGTGCTTTCTCACCGTTCCAGATTTCATCAAAAGATTGTTCAAATATATTACCGAAAGAATATCCTAAAAAATAAGCGGCACAGCATCCATATACATTTCCATCCCAGTCCAGTTCCGCAACAGTAAAAGGAAACTTACATGTACCATCATTAACATTATCAAACATAACTAATTTCTCCTTTATATTTATTATTATTATATTACAGTTTTTTTAAAATGTATAAATTATTTTGTGAAAAGAATTGTTATTGGTTAATAAATGATAATATAATTGAAGTATAAAAGGATATAAAGTTTGAAAATAATTAATAATAAAGAGAATTTGGCAATTTTAAGTGCTTTATTATCAGCGGTTTTGTATGCAATTAGTATTCCTTTCGCGAAAATGTTAAGTCCGTATATTTCATTAACTATGTTTGGAGGATTGTTATATTTAGGCGGAGGATTAGGATTATTTGCCGCAATTATGTTAAAACGGGGCAGAAGTGAAATATCACTTACAAGAAAGGAAATACCATATATAGTATGTATGGTGCTTCTTGACATCGGAGCAATACTATGTTTAATGGCCGGTATAGCTAATACTACCGCAGCAAATGCTTCTCTGCTGGGAAATTTTGAGTTTGCTGCAACCGTTTTGGCCGCTTTCTTTATATTTAAAGAGCGCATCACAAAAAGGCTTTTGATTGCAGTTGTATTGATTATTATTGCAAGCATTATTTTAACTTTTGAGGGAAGCGGGAGTTTTATTTTTAATAAGGGTTCTGCTCTGGTCATACTTGCATGTGTCTTTTGGGGACTTGAAAATAACATTACAAGAATATTAAGTATAAAAGATACGAGACAAATAACAATGATAAAGGGTATATGTTCCGCAATCGGCGTATTAGTTACGGGGTTTATTCTCGGAGAAAATCTTCCGCCGATAAATCGAATTATATTAATTATGCTCTTAGGCTTTATATCATACGGAATAAGTATATGTCTTTATGTATATGCCCAAAGGTATATAGGTGCATCAAAAACTGCAGCGATATACTCTTATGCTCCATATTTCGGATGCATATTCTCTTTGCTTTTACTTAAAGAAATTCCTTTATTACAGTTTTACCCTGCATTAGTTATAATGCTGGTTGCAACGGTATTAATTTAATGCTGAAAAAAACAGCCGCTATAATTTATTGGCTTTTATTTAATTGTAAAATTTTATCAATTAGTTTTAAGAGATGCTCATAACCCTTAAAATCGGACAAGGATAAGATCTTTTACCTCTTCCGCAGGCTGTTTTATTAATGATAAACCCTTCAGGCAGTTTTTCACCATTATATAAGGCAGCAACAATTGCTGCTCCCGTTGGTGTTATCATTTCTCCCTTAACATCTGAAATATTTAAAGGTATTTTATACTTTGAAACAATCTCACATACTGCAGGAACAGGTACGGGAATTATGCCATGCCTGCATTCAACCTCACCTTGTCCGTCAGTTAATGCGGAAAAATAAACTTTTTGAGGCGCCAGTTCATCAAAGAGTACGCAGAAGGAAACTATATCAATAATTGAATCAACCGCACCAACTTCGTGAAAATGCACGTCATTTATATCTTTCCCATGAACTTTACTTTCCGCTTCAGCAATTATTCGGAATATTTTTTTAGCGAGATTTTTTGCATTATCCGAAATATCAGCTTTATCTATAATAAGGTTTACATCATTAAGATTTCGGTGTTCGTGATGGTGTTCACTACAATGCATTTCATGTTTTTTTAAAATGACATCAAAATCTGTCGTAATAATAGCATTAACGAATTTTTTTGAAATTACGAAATCAAACTCATCATTCAAATTCATTGAGCAAAGAGCCTTTTCAAGCTTTTCTTTATCCGCACCTAAATCCAGCAGTGCAGCGACTGCCATATCACCGGAAATTCCGTTAAAACATTCAAAATATAAATTCATGAGTTATTTTCCCCCGTATGCAATACTTATTTTCCTGTTAATTTGGTTAGCGCTGTATCCGGCATTAAACCCGTTATCAATATTAACAACGGTCATGCCTTCCGCGCAGGAATTCAACATTGTTAAAAGAGCGGACAACCCTTTAAGAGAACTCCCATACCCGACTGAAGTTGGAACAGCTATAACAGGAATATCAACAAGCCCTGTTATAATTCCACCCAAAGCCCCTTCCATGCCGGCAACCGCTATAATTACATTGGCGTTTCTAATATTATCTATCTTATCAAATAACCTGTGAATACCTGCAATACCTATATCATAGTATTTTGTGACATTACTGCCGTAAAATTCCGCTGTTTCGGATGCTTCTTCGGCGATGGGAATATCACCCGTTCCGCCCGTACAGACAGCGACCTCGCCTAACTTTTCAATTTTATTGTGAATAAGAGTTAATACTCTGCCCTGAGCATTATATTGTATATCAGGAAATTCGTTTTTCAGCGACTCATACTGCTCGGCTGAAGCACGAGTGCCCAAAACATTCTGACCTTTAGATTTAAATGTTTTAAAAATCTCAATAAGCTGAACATTCGTTTTACATTCACAGAAAACGGCTTCTTGGCATCCTCTTCTTTTTTGCCGTTCTATATCAAGTTTTGCAAAATCTAAATCAATATATCTGTCATTCATTTTTACTCCTTTTTGAGAAGATTAGTCCCAGTTCAAATAAGCTGTATGTAGGAACAAAAAGCATTATTTGGCTTATTATATCAGGCGGGGTTAGAACGGCAGCTATAATCAATAAAATAACAACAATATACGGCCTTTTATCCGCTATTGTTTCATAATCCATAATGCCGGACTTTATTAGCGAATGAGTTATTAACGGCATTTGAAACATTAATCCGAAAACAACCATAAGCCATAATGATAAATTAACGGCATTTGAAATACCGAATACCGCTTGAATATTTACAGATTGAAAACTCATTCCGAAATTTATAATCAACGGCAAAATGAAAAATATACAAAATAAAACACCTGAAATAAACAACGCTGTTGACATAAATACCGTTGATTTTATAAATTTTTTCTCATTATCATATAATGCAGGCAGAATAAAATCCCATAATTTCTTTGAAATATAAGGAAAACAAACGACAATATCCAATACTACAGCCATTTTTATTTGCAGCAAAAAAACTTCCGTTGGTGAAAAATAATTAAATGTAACATTATTTGTACCGATTAAAATTTTTATCAGATAATTAAGCACTTTTGGCGCGGCTAAAAGTGCAAACGGCAAAAATATACAAAGAGAATATAAGCATTTTAAAAGAGTTTCTCTTAGTGCTTCAAGATGTGAAATTAAACTTTCATCTTTTTCTTCTTCAGTCATTACTAAACATCATCGCTCTTAAATTCTTTAGGCGGTTCTTGAGCATCTTCTATTGCATCTTTTATTTCGTCAGTTTCTTTTTTGATAACCTCTTTAGCCTTTTTAAATTCATAAGATGCTTTACCTAAGGCTCTTGCCAGTTCGGGTATTCTTTTACCTCCGAATAGAAGTAATATAACAACTAATATTAAAATAATTTCGGTAACGCCAAGCGACATGATTTTCTCCTTTTTAAAGATTATACTCTCTGCTGTTCATTTATTGCAAATATTTCTATGGCACCCGAATTACAGACGGTTTTACATCTTCCGCATCCGATACATTTTGAAGCATCTATTTTTGCAGGAGTATTGCCTTCTCTTGTTATAGCTCCGACAGGACAAACATTAACACATAAACCGTTATGAGAGCATTTTTCAGGATTTATTACAGCCATTGCTATTCTTGTTCTTTGCTTTTCATCAAGCGGAATTTTCTTTATTGCTCCTGAGGGGCAAACTTTTGCACATTCTCTGCAGTCATACTTGCAGTATTTTTCACCTTTCGTATAGTCAATATGTACCGCACCAAAGTTTTTATCCGCTTTTGTTAAAATTTTATTCGGGCATGCATTTATGCAAAGATTACAGTTTAAACATTTATTAAACATTCTTTGAGCATTAACGGCACCGGGTGGAAGGATAATATTTTTTATTTTTCCTGCTGCGGTTTTTCCGATTTCAAATCCTGCTTTAATTGCGCCGGCAAAAATAACGAGTGCGGCGCCAAAGGTGATTAACTCCCGTCTTTTAGGGCTGAATTTTACTTCATTTTTAGGTTTAATACCGTATTTAATAGCATTCTTAGGACATTGTCCCAAACATTTAAAACATTTAACACAAATTTCATTATCCGCTTTCGCTTCCATAGCATCTATACAGCCGGAGGGACAGTTTCTTTCGCACATGCCGCAGGATAAACATTCATCCTCTTTTATGTATATTTTAAAAAGTGAGATTTTTGATAATAACCCCAATAAACAGCCGACGGGACAAATGTTTGTGCAAAAGTATCTGTTTTTAAATATTGAAAGAATAATAATCGTAATGACTGCAATAATACCGATAACAGAC
>CANRHJ010000091.1 GCA_947630355.1 Candidatus Gastranaerophilales bacterium
GGGTTCAGGCATATTGGCGATATGTGCAAAAAAGCTCGGAGCCATTGAGGTTATGGCTGTAGATACTGATGAAACTGCGGTTGAAACCGCTAAAAAAAATGCGAAAATAAATAATGAGGAAATCATATTTGAAACGGCATCAACGGAAAAATTAGGAGATAGTGAATATGATTTTGTATTTGCGAATATACTTCATAATGTCCTTGCTCAAATAATGGAAGATTTAAAGCGTATAATGAAGCCTAAAGGGATAATAGTTTTAAGCGGGATATTGGAAGGTAAAGAAGATATAGTAAAAGAAGCAATACAAAGAACAAAGATGGCAATAAAAGAAGAAATGAAGCAAAACGAGTGGATTGCAATAATAGCACAGAAGGAGTAAGAGATGGGGATAACAGCAATTATCATACCGGCAAGATATAATTCAAAGAGACTGAAGGGCAAGCCGTTAATAAAAGTATGTGATAAGCCGATAATACAATGGGTGTGGGAGAAAGCAAAAGCGGTAAAATCTGCTGACAGAGTTATAATTGCAACGGACAACCAAGAAATTTATGATTGCGCAAAATCCTTTGGTGCGGAAGCGGAAATGACTTCCGAAAATCACAAATGCGGCAGCGACAGAATTACGGAAGTTGCTAATAAATACCCTGAAATCGAATATATAATTAATCTTCAGGGGGATGAACCCATGATAAAGAAGGAATGTATAGAAGAAGTTATAAAACAGATACAAAAAGACAAATCGGCAGATATAGCAACTTTAATAACCGAAATAGGTGCAAATGAAGATTTGGATGATCCTAACATGGTAAAATGTATAACCGACAAAGACGGATATGCATTATATTTTTCACGTTCAAAAATCCCCTATGAAAGAAACATAGGAATAAGTAAATTTTATAAACACATAGGAATATACGGTTATAAAAGAGAGTCATTAATAAAGATGACACAATTGGAGCAGCCCGATATAGAGCGTGCCGAGAGCCTTGAACAACTAAGGGCGTTATATAACGGAATGAAGATAAAAACCTCTGTTGTTAAATACAATTCTATAGGAATAGATACGATAGAAGACTTAAATGCATTCAGGAAATTAGCGGAAAATAAATAAATGGAAGAAGAAAAGCAAAAAGAAAACAGGATGCTGATAGTAATATTATTTACGATAATTGCTATGGCAGGAGAAATAGCATTCGGATATATAACAAAATCCATGTCTCTGCTTGCAGAGGGTTATCATATGAGCGTTCATGTTTTGACACTCGGAATTACTTATGCGGCATACGTAATAGCCAGAAAATACAGTAATTCCCCTTTATTTACAAACGGGACTCATAAAATCGGAGTATTGGCGGGGTATACAAGTGCTTTATTTCTGGGTATAACTGCGATGGGGATTATGTATGAGTCTGCCGAAAGATTTTTTAAACCTGAAAATATACAATTTAATCAAGCGATATATGCGGCAATATTTGCGCTTATTATTAATTATATTTGTATTTCCGTAATGGAAGGCAAATTAAATTTGCATCATCACTCAAGTAATATGAATAGTTCAAAAGATTATAATTATAAAGCAGCCTATTACCATATTTTATCTGATGTATTAATATCAATACTAACAATAATAGCATTAGTGCTGGGTAAATATTTTAATTGTATACACCTTGATGCATTAACCGGTATACTCGGAGCAATTCTTATATTGGTATGGGCGGTAAAATTATTAAAAAATACCGTTAGAATTTTAATTGATATAAAACAGGAATAAAAGAGAACAAATAATGCCGCAAAATCGTAATATAACGTCAAAAAATGAAACAAAGACATTAATAGTAATAATATTTACGCTGATAACGATGGCAGCGGAGATAATTTGCGGATATTTGTCAAATTCTATGGCATTATTGGCAGACGGCTATCATATGGGTACTCACGCACTTGCTTTGGGTTTGACGTATGCGGCATATATATTAACCCGAAAATATAGCAATTCCGACTTATTTAAAAACGGAACAGATAAAATAGGAAAGCTGGCAGCATATACGAGTTCTGTTTTTCTTGCATTAACGGGGTTTTGGATTATATATGAAGCCATAATGCGTTATTTCCACCCGCTTGGAATAAAATTTAAAGAGGCTATAACGGTTGCGGTAATAGGTTTAATAATAAATGCCGTTTGTATATTTATAATGGAGTATAAGGATTGCCGAGATGAAGGTCATACGCACCATCACTGTCAGAATTGCGAGCACGCAAAGGAAAACAGCTGCAGGGATTATAATTTTAAAGCCGCATATTATCACATTTTAGCTGATGTTTTGACCTCTGTATTGGCTATTTTGGCATTAATTGCCGGGAAATATTTAAATTTAATTTGTCTTGATTCTTTAATAGGCATACTTGGCGGAATATTAATATTACGCTGGTCTGTAAGTTTAATTAAAAATACGGTAAAGATACTTATAGATATGAAATAAATTACATATAAGCTTCTTCTTGAAGAGCGACGGCGCATATTTGGGCTGATTGGATACAAACTTTTTTTACCGGTCCCAAAGTATTTTTTTCAATTATTTTAGAAGTTTGAGAATTTAATTTTAGTATTTGAGATAGTTCTTCATACAGAGCTTGAGGGTTATCGACATAAAGCACAAGCGGAGCTGTAGTCCCTTTTAAAAATACCAGAACCGACATTCTTTTTTTTAATGTATTACCCTGTGTAAAAGATTGAGTCATAACGAGTCCTTATAAATATCTAAATAAATATTAATAAAATAAGGACAAAAGGTCAACAATAAAAATTACACATTTAAGGAGTGTTCAAGTTTTTCATATTTTTCTTTAAGGTTATTAACTATATTTTTAAGAATAACGGTTAAATTGGCTGTATCCGTATGAGAAATATTCAATTCATCATTAAGAGCGGTATCTAAAAATTTAACCAGCGTTTCAATTAAAGACAAATCTATACCGGCAGAACAGATGTTTTCTTTTAAATTTTCTTCATTCCAAACAGTTTTCTTTTCCATATTATCAATTCCTTTACAAAATAACTTTATGTAAATACTAACATATTTTCGTTTTTATAGCAAGGAAAATATAAATATTTATTAAAAATTAAAAAAAAACTAAAATACAAGTTATGATTAAAAAAGCTGATTTTGATTAAGTCTGAATAAAGCAGCAGACAAGATTAAATAAAAGGAGAAAAGATATGATAAAGGTTGGAGTAATAGGTGCACTCGGTAAAATGGGTAAAGAAGTCATAAAACGTTTATACGAAGAGGAAGGAATGCAGCTTGTACTGGCGGCAGATATAATAAGTGAAGGAATTGATATCGGTTTGGAGGTTATCGGGAGGGAAACCGGAGTAAAAACGGAAATGCTAACCTCTGAAGTGTTAAAAGCCAAAAATCCCGATGTTGTAATAGATTTTACGCAGCCGCAGGGGATATTCAATCACGTTAAAATGTACATAGAAGCGGGTGTAAAATCGGTAATAGGAACAACGGGTTTAAAGGAAGAAGAAATAAATAAATTAAAAGAAATATCAAATGAGAAAAACACCGGATGTTTTATTGCACCAAACTTTTCAACTGGTGCCGTATTATTAATGATGTTTGCGAAACAAGCGGCTAAATATTTTAAGAATGCTGAAATAATTGAATTACACCATAATCAGAAAAAAGATGCACCATCAGGAACCGCAATAAAGACAGCACAATTAATGGCGGAAAATAATGATAATTTTACACAAGGCAACTGTGAAGAACAAGAAACAATAAAAGGTTCAAGAGGAGGCATATCTGCAGGTAATATACACATACATTCCGTCAGAATGCCAGGTTATATAGCTTCACAAGAAGTAATATTCGGCGCATCAGGTCAAATTTTTAAAATACGGCATGATTCTATGGACAGAAAATGTTATATGGACGGAATAATGCTTGCGGTAAATCACGTGTATAAAAATAATGATTTTGTATACGGACTTGATAACATACTGTAATTAAAAAGAGATTTTTCCCATAACGACCGGAGAGTCGGCACCCGTGCAGCCGGGAATATTGTTTGTTTGCTTATTTAATGTAAAATACCCCAAATATGCGAATGCAATACATTCTTTTAATTTATTCGGTATATTAAAGTCTTCGTGTGTTTTAATTGGAACGTCCGGCAGGAATTGTTTTAAGAAGTATATAATGGCGTTATTATAAGCACCGCCGCCACCCAATACTATTTCATCAATTTTTGTTTTAGGGAAAATAAAGTTTTTATATGAATCTGAAATAACTGCTGAGGTTAACGCCGTTATGGTTGTAATAACGTCATATTTATTTTTAGGAGCGAATTTAAATATATTTTCGGCATAAATATTATTAAACAGTTCACGTCCCGTAGTTTTAGGCGGTTCCAATTTATAGTAGGGCTCATCCAAAAGGAATTTAAGCCAATTTTCATCAACATTTCCTTTCAGAGCGATATTACCGTTTTTATCAAAAGGAAGGTTAAAAAGTTTATTAACGAAGTAATCAATAAGCATATTACCCGGTCCGTTGTCAAAAGCAAATATATCAACGGCATCTGATAGGACAGTAACATTAGAAATACCGCCGATATTCTGAATGAGTCTGTTTTTATCTTTGCCGAACAAAATTTTATCGGCAAAAGGAACAAGCGGTGCCCCCATTCCGCCTGCGGCAATATCTTTTGTTCTGAAATCTCCTGTGGTCATTATGCCTGTTTTATGTGCAATAACCGATATATCACCGATTTGCAGTGTCGAAGCTGTTGTAATATCGCTTATAGTTTGTTTTTTCGGAATATGACAGACGGTTTGTCCGTGAGAGGAAATAAAGTCAATATCCTTTTTGTCCGTTTTTGATTTTTCGATAAGTAAATTAACACATTTTGCAAACAATTCACCAATAACAAAATTTAAAAAGCAAACATCACTAACAGAGCCCGAATCGTTTGCCAGATTTAAAATTTTTTTCCTGATATCTTCGGGATATTCTAAGGAATAGCTGTCAACTATTTCAAATTTTAAATCATCAAAAATTTTAATTAAACACCCGTCAACGGAATCAACCGACGTACCGGACATTAAAGAAACAACAGTTTTATAATTTTTAGCCATAAAGAAATTATAACGCTAAAAGCAGAATTAGTTAACAATTTCAAAAAAATAAGGATTTATAGTATAATAAAAGAACTGACGGGGGAAATATATGGCATCAGTATATACAGTGATACTAGCGGGCGGAGCAGGCAGCAGACTATGGCCGTTATCAAGAGAGACATATCCCAAGCAGATGTTTAAGCTTGATGATAATTATACATTGTTTCAAAAGACATTTTTAAGGGCTGCATCGGTAATAGATGATAAGAATATAATAACGGCAACAAATGTAAAGCATGCATCATCAATAAAGCAGCAATTGAAGGAACTGCAAGATAAGTTTTGCCGAAAAAAGCCATATACAATGCTTACGGAACCCATATTTAGGAATACGGCGCCGGCATTAACGTTAGCTGTCAAATACATAAGAAAAAAGACACGGGAGTTTGTAAGTATACCGATAATAATAGTATTACCTTCAGATCATGTTATAACAGACCGAATTGCGTTTGCCGAGTTCATAGAAAAAGGAATAAATCTTGCCAAAAACGGATATATAGTCACATACGGTCAGGAAACAAATACATCCGATGAAAATTTCGGTTATATAAAAGCAAGAAAAAATAAGGTAATAAGTGAGATAGAGCCTGATGCTTTAAAGGTAAGCCAATTTATAGAAAAGCCGAAAACAAAAGACGAGAAGGAAAAACTTAAAGGTAAATTATATGTAAATACCGGTATATATATATTTAATTTAAGTACATATCTTGAAGAGGCGGAGAAATACGGCAAGGAATTATTAAACATTATAAACGAAGATGATATAATCGAAGGTCAACCGTCAATACCGTTGAAAATATATGAAAAATTGCCGGATATTTCCGTTGATTATTTAATAATGGAAAAGACAAAGAAGCTTGTGACAATACCGTTTAATACAGCTTGGAAAGATATGGGTTCTTGGGATGCGATATATGATATATCCGAAAAAGACCGGAACGGAAATTATAAATACGGGAAAGCGGTAGGAATAGATACAAAAGACACCTTAATATATTCAACCTCCAAGTTAGTGGGTGCTGTAGGGCTAAAGAATAAGATAATAGCGGAAACTGAAGATGCGATATTAATAGCCGACATGAAGAAACCAAACGGGATAAAAAAGATATATAAAAAATTAAACGGTAAAAATGCTACAGCAAAAGAGATACATAAAACGGTATATCGTCCTTGGGGCTATTATGAAGTATTGGAAGAGGGAGAAGGATTTTTATCAAAGTGCATAACGGTAAATCCGAAATCCAAATTAAGTTTACAAAGGCATCAACACAGAAGTGAACATTGGGTAATAGTAGAAGGTACCGCGACCGTAGTTAAAGATGATAAAATATACACTCTGACACCCGGAAAGAGTATAGATATAGCACAAAAAGAAGTTCATTCGCTTCAAAATATGCAGGAAGATGAATTAAAAGTAATAGAAATCCAGCAGGGCGAAATACTGGATGAAAATGATATAGAAAGACTTGAGGATATATACGGCAGAGTATAAAATGAAAAAGAATATAGTAATATTAGGTTCAACAGGTTCAATCGGCACGCAGGCATTAGAGGTAACGGACAAATTAACAAACAGGTTTAATATAATCGGTTTGTCGGCAGGTAACAATATTGAATTGGTAAGGAAACAGGCGGAAAAGTATCATCCTAAATATTTTTGTGTTGAGAAAGAGAAGGATGCGAAAGAACTTCAAAGCATATATAAAGATATAATTTTTTTATACGGTAAAGAAGGATTAATTCAATTAACGCAATTAGAGGATGTTCAGTTAATATTAGTTGCGGTATCGGGTAAAATCGGGTTAATTCCTACAATAAACGGAATAAAACATAAGAAAGATATAGCATTAGCTAATAAAGAGACATTGGTGATGGCAGGTGAAGAAGTAATGAACCTTGCAAGGATTAATAATGTAAAAATATTGCCTGTTGACAGTGAACATAGTGCAATATTTCAATGTCTGAATAAAAGGGAAGAGGCAAAGCATTTAATAATTACATCATCAGGTGGCCCGTTTTTAAATAAAACAAAGGAGGAAATGAAATCAGCCGCCATAAATAAGGTGCTTTCACATCCAAGATGGAAGATGGGGAAAAAAATAACTGTAGATTCCGCCACATTAATGAATAAGGGGTTGGAAGTTATAGAAGCACATCATTTGTTTAATTTTAGATATGAAGATATAAAAGTGGTAATTCATCCTCAAAGTTATATACATAGTGCTGTTGAATATCAAGATGGGAGTATAATAGCACAAATAGGAATACCGAGTATGCATATACCGATACAATATGCCCTAACATATCCTGAGAGGTGTGAAGGAATTGAAACGGAAAGTTTTGATTTCATAAAAGCGGGGAAGTTTGAGTTTTATGAACCTGATACGGAGAAATTCCCGGCATTATCATTGGCAATTGAATCCGGGAGCAAAGGCGGGACATATCCCGTATGCTTAAATGCGGCAAAT
>CANRHJ010000092.1 GCA_947630355.1 Candidatus Gastranaerophilales bacterium
CATAATCTTCTATTGTTTTTATAATTTCTTTCGGGTTGCAAAACTGTCTGTGAAGCTGCAAAAACAAAGGATATTCTCTTAAATTTTCGCTACCTTCTTGTAGAACAGGTTGAGAATTTATTCTATCCTGTTGATTATATGTATATGTTTTTGTGATGTTTTTTATTTGTGCCTGTTTTAATATTTTTGATATGCTCCATTCAGAAAATAACATTAGTATGCCCTCGCTTCCCGTCTTTGAAGAAAATCAAGGAACTGCCCAAATAATTCTTCACTGTACTGTCTTAAAACAGCTAATATTTTTGATTCAACATTTTCTTTTTCCGAAAAATCAGAAGTTATATTAATTGTCGGTTTAAAATCAAGGCTGATATTTTGAGCTTCAGCATAATTTGAACCCGATTTAACAGAAGCGGAAGAATTGCGCCATCTGTCTGCTTGAGGCTTTGTTAAAATAGCTTCGTCTTTATGTACTTCCGCTATATATCCGTCAAATGGAACTCTATCTAATCCGTTTGCGTGTGTGCCGTTTGGCTTAACTCCGTTTGCTTCACGATTTCTTTTCGTTTCACCGTTAACAGCTTCAGCTTTTTCTTCTTGGCTTTCTCCCCAAGATTTCATTTTATCGCCGAATACTTTCCACCCGCCGGCTTTATCAATAATTTTCCCGAACCAATGCCACAAAATTTTTAATTCTTGCACGACAAGACCTATTGGATTTGTCCACGCCAATATAGTTGTACCGATTTTAACGGCAGGTTTTATAAAATTCCAACAATTTGTTGCAGCGGAAATAAAATTTTGGACTAGCGTTGCTATCCATGCACCGCCTGCTTTGATGCAAGCCCATAAACCGTCACAAACTGCTCGAAACCCTTCAAAATGATTATAACAATATATTACTCCAGCTGTTAACGCCGTAATTAAAGCTATAGCTCCTGTCATAATTAAAATTATCGGATTCGCCGCACACACAACATTGATTACACCTATAACGTTCCGAAACAGAATTAAATTTTTAATGAGAGAGCCTATTACCATTAAACTTGTTCCGCCAAATAAACTTATTATACCTATTCCTGCTGTTGTTATTGCGAAAAATGATTTTAAACCGTCAGGCATATTGGAAAGAATATCCGTCAAGCCTTTTATTGCTCCGCCTGCTGCTTTTACCGCAGGAACAAGTGCAATTCCAAATTCAATACCTAAAGCTTGCAAATTGTTTTTCATTAAAGACATTTGATTATTTATGCCGTCAGTCTGTTTTTGATAAGCTTCAGTTAAAGAATCACCGCCATTTCTCATATCATCTAAGGTCTTTAAATAAGTTGCATTATTTGCTCCGGTTAAAGATAATATTGCGTTATAGCCCTCCACCGAGCCGACTAATTGTATTAATTTTGATTGATTGCCTCCGACCGCTTTATTGATTTGATTAAAAGCATTTACCATTCCGCCTGATTTCACAACTAAATCATTAAAAGATTTTGAACCAAGTTTATTAAATACGGCAAGCTGTTCTTTTGATCCCCTGCTTAACCCTGCTATGGCTGCTTTTATTTGCGTATGGGCATTGGCTGCTTTTAACCCTGATGTTGTCATAGCAGCAACGGCTGCCGAATATTCATCAATTTTGATATTGGCAGCTGCAACTACTCCTGCCGTTGAACCAAAGCCTTGAGCAAATTCCGATATGTTTGTTTTTCCGTATTTTACAACTTTAAAAAACATATCATATATTTTATTTGCTTCTTCACCCTTTAAATTAAAAGCATTTAAAGCAGAAGTCGTTACATCAACAGCTTCAGCGGTTGTACTTAAACCTGCAACGGCTAACATCTCAGAACCTTTTAATACATCAAATTGTTTAGCGGCATCAATCCCTGCACTTCTTATTGAATACAAACCGTCAGTTAAATCACTGATTGCTTTAGGTGAACTTTTCCCGATTTCAAGCACCTTTTTCTTCATATCGTCAAGGTTTTCAACATTTGTATCAATTAGGGTTGAAACATTATTCATCCCCGATTCAAAATCACCTGCCATTTTAACATTTGCTATTGAAAGCCCGATTAAAGCACCGCCAAAAAGTGCGGCTTTTTTACCTGCACGGTCAAATTTGCCTGCGGTTTCTTCAAGAATTTTATTTGTTTTTTCAAAAGCTTCATCAGTCTGTGAACAGGCTGATTTAATAACGGCACTCATTCCGTCCGTTGCTTTTAATATTAAATTTAATTTCATATCACTTGAAGATGGCATTATTATTTTCCTTTAGTTCCTTTGGCATTTGAGCTTCATTCATTCTTTTCCATAATGAATAACCTTCATTGAACCAGTCATTTATATCGGAGAAGCTCATTTCTTCTATTTCTTTTTTTGAAAAATGCAAAAAATGAGCTATAAATACGAGTTGTTCACAATCAGGAACTATGTTAGTTCCGATAGCTCCCCCCAAATCTTCTCTACCGACATAACTTCAAAAGCACTCCATTCAAGAATTTCATTATAGGTATAATGTTTCCCGTCAAAAGTTGCTATCTGAGACATCATAAATATAGCTGTGCCGACATACTCACTTATTTTTCTGCCTTTCATCAGCAGAGCACCTGTCATTAAAGATGTATCAACGACAACTTTTTTGCCCAAGTGAGTTTTAAACTCTTTTAAATTTTTATTCGTTTCTTGTGCCTCTAGTTCTTTTGCCATAGTATTTTCCTTTCCTAGTTAAGTCCTAATATATTTTTGTAATTGCCGAAAACATCTTTGCCGTCTTTTTTGAAAATATAGTTTGGAACATCAATATGAAGTTTTTCTTGGTTATTGATGTAAACTTTTACGGCAGAAATATTAAATTCGATTGCATAATCCGCTCTTGTTTGCTGCTCAAGTTCACCTAAAGTTGAAAAGTTTTTACTCGTGCCTGTCATAACCATTTTTATTTGTTCCGATTTTTCAAGAGCGCCGTTTGTATAGGTATCTAATGAGCCGTAACAGGTCATTGTTAAAACACCCATCGGGTCAGCTATTTTGTCAAAAACATCTCGGTCAAAGCTCTGAAGAGTTATAGTCGCATTCATTGCATTAACTGCCGTATTGACATTGTATGAACCTAAGCCTGTTTTAATTTCTTCAGTTATCATATCGACAACAGGGCTTGTTATTTTAGAAGCTATGCCAAATAGGCTTTTGCCTAAATAAACATTAAATTTTGTAATCAAATCCGCCATATTTATTCTCCTAATGCTTTAGTTATTAACGAAATATCAATTTGGGAATAGAAAGTTATACGTTCTGCTACACCTAACGGACAAAATTTATATGGGAATATAATATGTCCTGATGCAATACTTTCAGCAGGGTTTAAGTTTGCATCATACCAAGCTTCACCTGAATATATAATATTATTCTTTTTATCCGTAGGATTTGCCCATTTAGCGAAAGCATTATTGATTGGGTTTAATACATCGTCAATAAATCCTTTTGTTATATTTTCATCGACCATTTGAATTGAAGAATTTTCTATCGATTTTTCAATAAAATCAGCTGTTCTTCTTACTGATTCAAAACTTTCTATTCCGCTGTTTTTATTAGGGAAGCACGCACTCCTTGTTCCCCAAATTCGATAATCACCTTTGTAATTAATTAAAGTAGTTATACCTTGCGCATTAAACCTATTCGCATCGCAATTTTTATCGTTTAATTTAAAATAAATCGGGAATTGTGAGCCTTTAACAGTTACACAGGAAGTATTACTTATTGATTTTGCCGTATTTCTTTCTCTGTCCAATTTAACTCTTAAACCTGCTGCAACAGGGGAATAAGGTTTATCAAGTGTGGTATCTTGATATGAATTATATCTTTTAACCGTTGGAGCTAAAAGCATAACTCTATCGGAGCTGCAAGTTAAATCAATGCCTTCCGTTTCATTTAATCTTGCTTTTTCTGCAATTGGAAGCGTAGTTTTATTATCACAGTCCAAATAAGCATAAGCTTTGATTTTTTCACATATTGCAATAACCGCATCTCTTACATTTTTACTTGTAAATCCCGGAACAATTATTATACCCGGGTTAATACCGTAAATGCTTGCTATATCATATATTTTCTGCAAACCGGTCCTTTTTCCGTCTTTATCGGTTGAACCGATAACATCGGAATCGGTTATTTTTGAAAAATCAACATATTTATATGAAGCTTTAACATTATTTTGGTCTGTTTCAAGTTTACCGCCTTCCAAAACGGTTATTACATTGTTTTCATATTTATAATCAACCCCTGCTGTCAGCAGCTCCTCAGACTTATTTAAGACAAGATTTTGTATACCGATTTCTTCAAGTTTACATTCGCCGTTTGCGAAAGTAATATCTTTATCAACGCTTGAGCGGTGTTTATCGTTATCAAAAATGTTAATTGTATAAATATCAGCACCGCCTGATTCTTGCAAAATAGTTTCAACCGCATCAGGTAGTGTAAAGCCATCTATATTATTTCCTAAATATCTTACAGCCTCTGTATCATTTGTTATATGCGGAAGTTCTTCATTGATTTCAGCTAAATAACTTGGAGCAGTACCAATTATAATTACATTTGATATATCCGCTTCATTTATAATGAAGTTAGAACTCTTTTGTTCAATGGTTTCTGCACCATGTAAAAAATCACTCATTTTTATCTCCTTTTATTAAATTGCTTGTTTTATCGATTGAACTTTGCCGATTATTTCCGAGCATTCGGACAAATCGGAATAATTATCACTTAACGGGAATGTTATCGTTAAACCTGTGCTGTACCATAAATCCCCGTCTAGTACATCTTCATAATCAATTGAGGTTATTCTTAACCGTTTGTTTAAAATGGGCAGCCCGTTTAAAGCTTTTTTTAAATCTTTTATTTTTTCATAAACTTCTTCGTGTCTTTTTAAATACCGAAGCGCCATAAACACCGTGAAGTTATACGTTTCATCTTCTTTTACGGCTACGACAGTGTGCTGTTCAGCTATTTTTGAACCTTCATATCTGACTAGAAAGCAGCCGTTGTGTGAAAAAAATTTAAAATTTTCGAAATCAGCAGGAAAACTTTCAACTTCATAATTTTTGAAAGTTTCTAAAAGCTTTATTTTTATTGAATTTTCGATTATTTCTATCATTAATTTTTTCCTTTTTTAAAGACGAAAGCCGTTCCACATTTCATCTTTAAACAATTTTGAGTCCTTATTTGTATTTGTAACTATCATCTTTGCGCTTGTCGTTACTTCTTTATCCCCATGCTCAGACGGTAAATCAAGTATCATTTCTTCTTTTTTTAGCGAAGTTAAGAGCTTCTTTGCTTCATCGTATCCGTTTTTTATATGCTCGGGCATTTTCTCCGGACGTCTTGAATAAAGTCTGTATGCAGTAATATCGGTTGATATATTTTTAATTATTTCCGGAACAAATTTGAGCGGAAGCTTGTATTTATTGCGTAAATAAGAGTTTATGAGCTCTGCGGCATATTCAATCGAACTTGCAATTTTCTCAAGAATAATTGTATCCGCCGGATATTTATCATTGGTTAAATTGATAAGCTCACGTTCAGGAATGATATTAATTAAGTCTTCAAGTGTTGAATATGCCACAAACTCTATCCCCGCTCCTCGTTATTGTTTTTTTAAAACATCTTTTAATAAATATCCGCAGTCAGGAGCAGTAATTAAATATAAAGCTCTGTAATACGCTTTAATAACATTAGCTCCTTTTACACCTCTGTCTTCGTCAAAGTATTCGCCGACAGTTATATCTTCAAGCATCGCATGATAGCCAAAGCTTGTGCCAAATTTAGTATTTGCGTTTTTATTGATATAAAGAAGTACAATATCATCACTCCAACATGCTTGAAGGTCGGCAGGATTCCCCTTTTTCGCAACATTGTGCAAACTTTCTCCGACAAGAATATCATCGACTTCAAATAGATTTTTTAATTGTTCTTTTGTTGCAACACCTGCTTTTTTACCCGAAACTCCGACGGCATCGACAATATATGGATTCATACTTAATGCGGAGAATGCTCTTCTTGAAGTTACAATTTTATTCGGTTTGTAAAACATATTTAAAGATGCATTTTTAATTATTTTTAAAGCATTAACGTCATCATTGTTTATTTTTTCGGATTCTTCTAACTCTTTGAAATTAGCACCGTATGTTTGTTTATTATTTAATATTTTTGCAAGAGTAATTTCTTTTCTTAAAAGCATCAAATCAGTTAACTGGTTTGTGGCTCTTTCTTTTAAATCTATTTTAGCTCTCGATTGTTCGTTTTCTTCCTGTTCGGCTACTGAAATAAACTCTTTTAAAGAGTGATTTTCAACTTTACCAATATCTTCTTTTCCTCTTTGTTCAACTTCGTTGGAACGTCCTTTTTCGCCAATCAGGGTTTCAGGCACGGATAAAAAGTCTCTTTTATCAAACTTTATATAAGAAAATGCCTCTGTATTAACGGGGACTTTTGGCAAAACATCATCTGCGATACATGTTTCGTTTCTGTATGTTTGCGCAATAGCCGTTAATTCGGGATTTAGCTGAATTCTTTTTTCTGACATTTGTTATCTCCTTTAAATTATTCACTAACAACTCTTTGACAAACAACTAAGGCATTTATTATGTCGCCTTCTGTTGCATCTTGCAAAGCTATTGCTCCGATATTATCAGCGGAGGTAGCTTTTACCGCTTTTCCCTCTGCGTCTGAAGTTAAGGCATCACCTGCCGAAAAGCTTCCGCCCGATAAAATTTCGGCAATTTCACCCGCAAGCGCAACATCTGTAACATCATTAACGTTTGAACAAACTCCGTCATTTATACCGATAATATTATCAGTTCCGGCTGCGGCGGTTTCTACCGTATTTTCTTTTGAAAATTTAACAAACCTGTAAGCTTCAATGGCTTTTTCATTTGAAAACGACTTCATCTATTTATCTCCTCTTTTTTTAATAATATCCATAGCATCAGATGATTGAAGGTCAATTCCCTTTTGCTTGTATTCAGACTGAACTTCAATAATCGCATTCTTGATTGACTCTACGTCTTGAAAATCAATGTTATTGCTGTTATTGTCTATATTTTTTTGAGTTGCGATTTCCTCAAAATTCATTTGTGTTAAACTGCCAATAAATTCTTTAAGCATATCCGTTGCTGTTTTTTCTGTCTTTTTTCCGTTTTCATCTGAAAATTCAAAGGGACTGTAAGCACTGCAGGCTTCAAGAATGTTTATTACACTTTGTTTTTGTGAAGGCAATAAATGCCCTTCATTTATTGCATTTTCGCAGAAGTCCGAAAATTCTTTTTGTTGCTTCTCTTTTTCATTTTCGGCAATTTTGGTTTCAAGATTTTTTATTTCTTCTTGTTTTTGACTTAACTCTTCTTCTTTTGCCTTAATTTCAGCTTCTTTTGCTTCAACTTGTTTTTGTAAATCTTCTTCTGTCATATATACTCCTTCTGTTACGTCAACTTGGTCTAACTTATTTATATTTGAGCCAAACTCTAAACCGGCACTGCCGGCTTGAAAATCAATAACTATTTCGTTTTCGGTTTCATCATTAAAACAAAACTGTTCTAATCCTTTTATAGCAGGAGCTTGCCCGCCCAAAAAAGCGACATGTCTCAAAATTAA
>CANRHJ010000093.1 GCA_947630355.1 Candidatus Gastranaerophilales bacterium
TAATAAAAAAGACAACGGGAAATGCATCATTAACCGAAGAGAATATGACAGATGCACTGCGAGAAGTAAGGCGTGCATTATTAGAGGCTGATGTCAGTTTAAAAGTCGTTAAAATATTTATGACTTCACTCAAGGAAAAAGCATTGGGAGAAGAGGTTTTAAAAGGTGTAAATCCGTCTCAGCAGTTAATAAAGATAGTTCATGACGAGCTTGTAAATATAATGGGGAAAGAGAATACCCCGTTAAATTTAGAAGGTCATCCCGCGATAATAATGATGTTAGGTTTGCAAGGTTCGGGGAAAACAACTACAGCGGCAAAACTTGCGGTGAAATTAAGAAAAAGCGGGAAAAATCCGATATTGGTTGCAGCAGATGTATACCGACCCGCCGCTATTACGCAATTAAAGACATTAGGTGAGCAGACACAAACCTTTGTATATACGAAAGAAAATTCGACGGATGTACGGCAAATAGTATCGGAAGCAATAGATTATGCTAAATCAAACGGATATAATCCGGTCATAATAGATACAGCCGGAAGATTACAAATTGATAACGAAATGATGGCTGAATTATTATTGTTGGATAGAGAATTTAATCCGCAAGAAAAATTGCTTGTTATAGATTCAATGCTCGGACAGCAGGCTGTGAGCGTAGCGGAAAATTTTAACACGCAGCTGAACATAACAGGGACGGTATTAACAAAGTTAGACGGAGATTCAAGGGGCGGAGCAGCGTTAAGCGTTGTTCATTCAACAGGCAAGCCGATAAAATTGACCGGAACCGGCGAAAAACTTGACGGACTCGATGAATTTTACCCTGCCCGTATGGCAGACCGCATATTGGGTATGGGAGATATTGTATCATTAGTGGAGAAAGCACAGGAAGTTTTTGATGCAGAACAGGCTAAGGAATTGGAAAAGAAAATGTCCAAAGCCGAATTTTCATATAATGATTTTTTAAAAATGCAAAAGCAAATGAAAATGTTTGGTTCTCTGGAGAACATACTGGGGATGCTGCCCATTCCCGGTTTAGACAGACAGACAAAAGAAACGATATCAACGGAAGGTGAAAAACAGATAAAACGTATTGAAGCATTTATATCGTCAATGACACCCGAAGAAAGAGCTAATCCTTCAATAATAAATACGTCAAGGAAACGAAGGATAGCATCAGGATGCGGGATACCGATACAAGAAGTTAATCAAATAATAAGCCAGTTTGAACAAATGCGGAAAATGATGAAAGGATTTTCCGACATCAAGCAGAAAGTAAAAAAAGGTAAAATTAAAATACCAAAAAATTTCGGGAACAGATTTCCTTTCTAATAATAACGGAGTAAGAAAATGATTAAAAAAGCGATGATAATGGCAGCCGGAGTAGGTTCGAGATTAGAGCCCTTATCAAGTATTATACCTAAACCTTTGGTTCCTGTGGCAAATATACCTGTCATGGATATACTTATAAATCATCTCGGCACATTCGGAATTAAAGACATAATATCAAATACATACTACAAATCAGAGGAAATACAAAACCATTATAATGAAAAGAACATCCGAATAAGCTTTATAAAAGAAGAAAATTTATCGGGAACCGCAGGCGGAGTAAAGAAATGCCAATACTTTTTCAATGAAAATGAAGATTTTATAGTAATGTCAGGTGACGGATTAACGGATATTGATATAGAAAAAGCGTACAAATCACACGAAAAATCAGGTTCAATAGCAACAATAATCATAAAAGAAGTTGCTCCCGAAGAAACCGAGAAATACGGGATAGTGGTAGCAGACGAAAACGGTTACATTAAAAGTTTTCAGGAAAAGCCCAATAAACACGAAGCGAATTCTAATTTAGCAAACACAGGGATATATATATTTAATTATGAAATATTTAAGTATATACCCGAAAATACTTTTTATGACTTTGCGAAAAATGTATTTCCGACATTATTAAAAAATAATATAAAAATAAACACATATAAAATGAGTGAATATTGGTCGGATATAGGTTCATTAAGCAGTTATCACCAATCAAACGTGGACATATTAAATCAAAAGGTACTCTGCTGCCGTCCGCAGACAATATCAGGATACAATTATAAATATATAACAGGCAATAACACAATCCTTGATACAACGGTAAGTATGGAAGGGGTTTGTGTTATAGGGAATAATTGCAGAATAGGAAGAAATGCTAAAATAATTAATTCTATAATATGGAATAATGTGAAGATTTCTGATAACGTTGTTATAGAAAATTCAATAATATTATCCGGAACAAATATAGAAGAATCAGTAAGAAGGCAAATAGTAAAAGAAGATAAATTGAAAGAACATACATATATAACGGTATAGAAAAAGAGGAAAGATAATGATAATAATAATGGAACCATCTGCAACGCAAGAGCAGATAAAAACAGTAGTAAAAGCGTTAGAAAATAAAGGATTTAAGACTGTATTAAATCACGGAGACGTAATGACAGTAATAGCGGCCATAGGAGATAAAAGGCTTATAGAACCGCATTCATTCCAATCCTATGATGGAGTAAGGAGTGTAAAGTTAATACAAGAACCATATAAATTAGCATCAAGAGAAGGCAAACAGGAAGATACCATAATTGAGTTTTCAAACGGAGTAAGGATAGGCGGTAAAGAGAAACCTGTATTAATAGCCGGACCTTGCTGTGTGGAGAAGGATATTGACGGATTATTACGAGTAGCGGATGCGGCAAAAGAAATGGGCTGTCACTTTTTAAGAGGCGGTGCATTTAAGCCCAGAACATCGCCTTATGATTTTCAGGGATTAGAGGAAAAAGCCTTAGAATATCTTGCTATAGCCAGAGAAAGAACGGGATTATTGATAGTAACCGAATTAATGGATACACTGGATTTAGACTTGGTATGTCAATATGCAGACGTAATACAAATAGGCGCAAGGAATATGCAGAACTTTAAGTTATTAAAAGCTGTCGGGAAATGTAATAAGCCTGTTATACTAAAACGAGGACCTGCTGCTACAGTAAGAGAATTTTTACTTGCCGCCGAACATATAATGTATAACGGAAACGATAAAGTTATATTGTGCGAGAGAGGAATAAAGGGTGTTGATAACACATCAACAAGGAACACTCTGGATATAGCATCAATTCCGGTTATTAAGAAGTATTCGCATCTGCCTGTTATAGTAGATCCCAGTCACGGAACGGGAAGAAGATACTTAATAGAGCCGATGGCTAAGGCAGGATTAATTGTAGGTGCACACGGAGTAATGATGGAGGTACATCATGATCCCGAAAATGCTTCATCTGACGGAGCACAAAGTTTACCTATACCTATGTTTAAAGAAGTAGCAAAACGACTTAATAAACTCATAGGCAGAATAGATTATGACAACAAACATTCAATGAGTATGGTGTAGAATTGTATAAATTTGATTTTGAACCTGATGACTTTCAAAAAGAAGCATTTGAATATATAGATAATAATAAAAGTGTTGTGGTATGTGCGCCTACAGGTGCGGGCAAGACTTGTATTGCAGAACACGCCATACACAGAGCTTTAGAAGAGAATACAAGACTGTTTTACACAACGCCTTTAAAAGCTTTATCAAACCAGAAATATTATGATTTCGGGAAAAAATACGGAGAAGGCAACGTTGGATTATTAACGGGTGATACTTCCATAAATCGTGATGCACCTATTGTAGTAATGACAACGGAAGTATTCAGAAATATGCTTTATAATACAAATTTCGGTTCTGCAAAAGACCTTATGAGGGATGTCAAATACGTAGTTTTAGACGAAGTTCATTATATGAACGACGAACAAAGAGGAACGGTATGGGAAGAAAGCATAATATATTGTCCGAATAATGTACAAATTATAGCATTGAGTGCAACGGTTGCGAATTCCGAGCAGTTATGCGAATGGATAAATACGGTACATTCGGATACAGAGCACGTATACACAGATTTTAGACCTGTTCCTCTAAAACATTATTATTACGACAGCTCAAAACCCAATGATATATTACCCTTATTAACCCCCGAAGGAAGATTAAATAAAAGAATAAAACCGGAAAAGAAAATAAACTTTCATTCCCGCTCGGCAAAAAGGCAAAACAATATAAAAGATTTGATAGAGGTATTACACAGAAAAAACATGCTGCCTGCCATATTTTTTACATTTTCACGTAAAAAATGTGATGAAAATATGGAAAAATGTTCTGAAATAAATCTTATTACAAAAGAAGAGAGCAAACAGATACAAGAAGAAACAGAGATTTTTATAAAAGAGTATCCTTATTTAGAGAATAATAAGAATATAAAATACTTATATAACGGTGTGGCATCGCACCATGCCGGATTGTTACCTGCGTGGAAGTTACTGGTAGAACGATTATTCCAGAAGGGATTAATAAAGGTTGTATTTGCGACCGAAACATTGGCAGCGGGAATAAATATGCCGGCGAGGACAACTGTAATAACGGCAATAAGCAAGCGAACAGATTCCGGACACAGGAAGTTAACAGCGAATGAGTTTTTACAGATGTCAGGTCGTGCAGGAAGACGGGGGATGGATGAAATCGGTTATGTGGTTGTAATGGGTACACAATTTCAATCACCTGAGGAGGTTGCGGATTTAGTACGCAGCAAATCAAATCCGTTAGAGAGCCAATTTTCGCCCGGATATTCAATGGTATTAAATCTTTTGCAAAATTTGGAATTAGAGCAGGCAAAAGAACTCATATTAAAGAGTTTCGGATATTTTTCATCAAATGACCGATTAAAACCCATAGTAATGCAGCAAATAAATCTGGAGCAGACACTGGCGAAGCTGAAGAATGAGAAGTGTCCGTTCGGGCTTACTAATGAAGATTTTATGGAATTTAATAAATTAAAAGAGCAGTATATTGTATACAGGAAGCTGACAAAGACTTTGCAGAAGCAAGCGAAGCAAAAAGGGCAGAAGGACACGCCTGAGGTAATCGAATACGAACAAAAAACCCGCGAAATAAGAGAAGCCTTAAACAAATACAAGTGTGAAATATGCAGAGGATATAAAAAACATATTAAAAATTTGGAAATAATAAAAAGATTTGAGAAACGTTACAAAGAAAGCTGCAAGAATGTAGAAAAACAAAAGGATATATATTGGAATAAGTTTTTGGCACATAAAGAAGTTCTGGAGCGGATGGGATATATAGAAAACGGCGTACCGACAAATAAAGGACTACTGTGTTCAATGATAAGAGCCGAGAATGAATTGTTTATATCGGAAATTATTCAGAGCGGAACGGTCGATGAATTGGAGCCATACGAATTAGCATCGGTAATATGCGCAATCGTGACCGAAGATTTACGCGCGGATGTATACCCAAATCAGCCGATAAGCAAAAACACAAGAAAAGCATTAAACAAGATAAAAGAAATTAGAAAGAAAATAGCAATAATACAGAGGGATTATGACATAAATACTGAAATGTATATGAACTCATACTATTCTCCTTTGATAGAACAGTGGATACAAGGATGCAAATGGGAAGATATAGCAAAACAAGCCGAGTCTTCCGAAGGCGACATTGTCAGAATTTTTAAACGTACAATAGATTTATTAAGACAACTGACAATTATTCCCAATATAAATGAAAGCATCAAAGAGAAAGCCAAAGCGGCAATAATTGCAATACAAAAAGAGCCGATTGATTCAGACTGATTAACCGTAAATTGCTTTAATTCCCTGAAGGTTATAAAGTAAACTGTCTAAAGCATCTTTATTACCCTTTTTTATTTCAATAAATTTAAACAGCATTTCTCTGCTTGCATCGGAATCCAAAATATCAATCAAGCCCAGCAGTTCTTCTTCAGTGAGATTAAGTCTGTCTTGCAATCGGACTATAAAATCTATATCGAGTTCCATTTTATCGGAAATGAACATATTACCTTCTCCTGACAGAAGCCAATTAATGTTAATATGATAATTTTCAATCAGGGCATTTAAAAATTTAGAGCCCGGCTGTGCCTCTTCACGTTCATAGCTGCCGATTGTTCTTGCCGGTATATTTAACTTAGCCGACATTTCAGCAGTTGTAATATGTAAATTAGATCTTATTTCTTTTATTCTTTTACCTATACTCATAATATTCCGTTTTAATTTTTATTACATAATCATGCAATAATGCTTGCATTATGTTACATTATCTTGTAAGATAGTAGATGAATTTATGTAATCATGTAAATTCCTAGTATTAGTATTATACAACAAACTACAATTTATTGCACTATTTTTAGTATATACCAAAAAGGGAAGTTACAAAACGAAATAAGGAGTGGGAAAGTTATGAAAGAGAGACATTTGCGTCTTATTGTTTCTCATAATGTGAGAGACAATAAGGAAAATTGGTTAACCGAATATTTAAAAATTTTAAAAAATAACATTAAGTCATTACAAGTTTCCAAAACTGAAAAGATATATGTTTTAAAGGATATTTTGTTAAAAATATACAGGGACTATGAGATTACAACGGGTATTGTGGATATACCCTGTTTTATAAGAGCCCAAACTATGCTGGATAAAATTATTAAAGAAAATAAGGTGGATTATTATTATAAAATTTTAAGTAAATTCAGAAAACGCAATTTTTATAATTAACTTTGGAATTAAACAAACATGAGTTTGAAGGAAATAAAAGAATACAAGAGGATAACTGATTTATATTCTTTTATAATTAAAGCGGATAAAACGGGACGGGAAATATGTACATACAAGTTTTATAATAAAACCGAATTAATAATAGAGCTGCGAGCAACTGTATGGCAGATTAACCGATGGAGAGAATATAAAAGATATATATCAAGAATAAAAATACCGATAAATAAGATAAATAACTATAACCAAGCGGAAATAAAAAGATATTTAACGAAGGAACTATATAAGCAAGTTATCAAAAATAACAAACTGATGATATAATTTAGATATGAGCAGAAAAATTATATCAACAAACAGGAAAGCGCTGCACGAATACCATATTTTTGACAAATACAATGCAGGTATGGTACTGACGGGTACTGAAATAAAATCAATCAGGAAAGGTGCTGTTAACTTAAAAGACAGTTATGTAAGGATTGAAGGTAATGAAGTTTATCTGTACAACTGCCACATAAGCCCGTATGAGCAGGGAAACCGATATAATCACGAAGAAAAGAGAACGCGGAAACTTTTATTAAATAAGAAAGAAATTAATAAAATAAACGGGAAGATAAAAAAAGAAGGATATACGATAGCCGCATTGGAATTGTATTTGGAAAACGGCTGGGCAAAAATAGAAATTGCATTGGCAAAAGGCAAAAAGCTGTATGATAAGCGGGAAGATTTAGCAAAGAAAGCACAAGCAAGGGATATCAACAGAGCCATAAAAAGCAATCATTAATCAATGATTTTACCGCCGAATAATTCCTTAACCATCTCTGCTTGACCTGAAATATTGGCAGGTTTAACTTGTTTATCGGAATTATTTTTTTGATTTTGAACAAAGGAGTGATATTCATCTTCCTCCTGAGCTTGAATATCTTTTGGCAAATCCGGTTCTTTTTGCGGTTTTATCTGTGCACGATT
>CANRHJ010000094.1 GCA_947630355.1 Candidatus Gastranaerophilales bacterium
ACGAGGCTCGAACTCGCGACATCTTCCTTGGCAAGGAAGCATTCTACCACTGAATTACTCTCGCACCTAGTTTGTTTATTTAATTATACATGCACAATTTTTATTTTCAAGTATTATCTTCCGAGAATCAAGTCAACTACATTTTTATATCTTATTGTTGTTGTGCTGCCGTCAGGTTCTTGTATTACTTCGGTTTTTCCTGATAATTCGCTTGAATTCACAAAATAATTTTTTATACTTTCCAGCCATCCTGCTTTATAAGCGATAATTATGACAAGTATTAATAATATCCAGCCTAATGCATTTTTCATAAAATAACCTCTCTCGTAGTTATCTTATAAAATATATTATTTTTCTTTTTTAGTCAAATTATTTTCTTTAAATAAATACGGTTTAACAAAATTAAAAGTTCCGTATATTGATGCTATACTTCCCGCTATCATTAATCCGGTTTTTATTTTAGTATTTTTGAGCATTTGTGCGATACCGTTCATTAAAGTACCTGTTGTGAAGCACAGATATCCCTTAAAGATAGTTCTGGGCATAGTTACCGTATCATTTATATCATTTTTATTTATTACTTTTTCGCTCAAGAAATCAATAATATCTTGTTTTTCGTTTTGAATAATTTGTTTATTATCTTTATTTTTACAGCATTCAAGGTTTATTGTGCAGCTGTCTGTTTTTTTCTCTCCGACATTATGTTTAGTTATTATATTCATTGTTCTCTCTTTCTTTTAAGTTTAAAATCTTAACAGAATTTTTTTTGTCATGATTTTTCCGATTTTTTATAATAAAATACTTGAAAGGATATATATTTTGAACTCTTTTGAAAATTTTACGGACAAATTAAATTTAATTTTATCAAATGCCTTAATGTTGCAAAAGAACAGGATTTCAGAAGACATACTTAATTTTGTTTTAGCGAAATCCAAGAAATTAAGACCCAGACTTATGTTTTTACTTTCATCGGCTCTTAACAAGCCTATTTCCGATAAACTATTATATTTAGCAGCTGCTTCGGAATTAATTCATAATGCAACATTAATTCATGATGATATTATTGATAATTCCGATATAAGGAGGGGAAATATTTCTTTAAACAAGAAATTAGGGAATAATTTAAGTGTTTTATCCGGAGATTTACTTTTGGCTTTTGCAATTGAATTTCTTACCAAATGTGACAACACAGAGATATTTTCCGTTTTTTCCGCAGCGGTAAAGAATATGTGTGAAGGTGAAATTAATCAGCATTTTTCAAAAAATATCATACCTTCTTTAGAAAATTACATTATAAAATCCGAGAAGAAAACCGCTGAACTTTTTAAAGCTTCTTTAATTTCGGTATGTTACATACATGATATTAAAGAAGTTAAAAATATTTGCAGTTTTGCCAAAAATTTCGGTATTGCTTTTCAGATTAAAGACGATTTAAACAACATATTAAAAACGGATAATTCAAAACCTTCTTTAAGTGATTTAGCTAACGGGATTTATTCGGCACCGGTGATTTTTTTAAGTGAGAAATATAATATTTTTCAATATACAAAAAAAGAAATAATTCGATTAATTATTGAAAATGAGGATATAATAATTAATACAAACGGTTTAATAAAAAAATATGCAGCGGAGGCTATTGCATCATTACAATTTATAAAGGATAATCAATATAAAACAGAACTAATTAATCTTACAAAAAATTTATACGAGGCAATATAAATGAATAAAGATTTTATAAAAGAGACACTGGATACTGTAGTATTTGTCATTATTGCATTAATAATTATAAGATTTTTTATATGTGAGGTCAGATGGATACCGTCAGCATCAATGAAGCCAACGTTAACAGAAGGCGACAGGGTATTTATTGAAAGAATGTCAAGATTTTACACATCACCAAATCGCGGAGATATAATGGTTTTCTACCCGCCCGAAACTCAATTAAAAAAGACACCTTTTGCCGTTTTTGCACGTTTAACAGGTTTATTCTGCAAAGATGTTGCTTTTATTAAACGAGTTATAGGTTTACCGGGTGAAAAATTTGAAGTAAGACACAATGATGACGGTTCTACAGATATTCTGATTAATGATGTTCCGTTAAAAGAGCCATATATTATGGATAG
The DNA here is from genome assembly GCA_947630355.1 of Candidatus Gastranaerophilales bacterium. GTDB lineage: Bacteria > Cyanobacteriota > Vampirovibrionia > Gastranaerophilales > Gastranaerophilaceae > Avigastranaerophilus. The sequence continues at coordinate 2,124 of CANRHJ010000094.1, forward strand.
ATATGAATATCCGTTATGTAACGAACAAATGCTCTGCGGTCCCATTGTCTTGGGAGAAGACGAATACTTTATGATGGGTGATAACAGAGGACATTCTTCCGATTCCAGATATTGGGGAGTATTAAAGAAACAAAGGTTTATCGGACGTGCTAAACTTTTATTCTGGCCGTTTACAAGATTTAAATACTTTGAGAAGAAAGAATATTAATAATTCTCTTTTAAAAATTTGAGTAAAAGTTCCAAAGCTTTATCGCTGAATTCATATTTCATGAGTCTGCGCGGAAGTTTGGGATATGCTTTATAACTTATTGAAACTTTTTTATTTTTGTTGGCAACGGCAATACAAACAAGACCGACGGGTTTATTAACAGTTCCTCCGGTAGGACCTGCAATTCCCGTTGTTGAAACTGCGATATCACAATTATATTTGCTTATTAAACCTTCAACCATTTCACAAGCGACTTCTTCACTAACAACTCCGAATTTTTCTATTGTCTCGGACTTCACATTCAATAATTTTACTTTTGCTTCATTTGCATAAGTGACAAAATTCACATTAATATAAGCGCTTGAACCGGAAATATCCGTAAGTCTTGAACTTAAAAGTCCGCCCGTGCAAGATTCCGAGCAGGAAACCGAAAGTTTTTTGCTTGTAAGTATTTCCCCTATTTCTTTTTCTTTGGATTGATTAATTATATTAAATACGGTTTTTAACAACATATTAATATACCGGCATATCTAACGGTTTTAGCAGCTGAACCTGAATTGTATCACCTTGATTTAATGTGATATCTTCACCTTTTTTAAAAATATCAACAATAGCATCTCCTACAAAATAAATTCCCGCAACAGGCGCGCTGACTATTGCCGTTAAAGGCGCAAATACATATTTTGGTGTTCCGTTCAATATATCTTCACCTTTTTCCCAAGCCCACTTAGTCGGTTTTACGACTATATTCTTTGTTGTTTCAGTTGTATTTCTTATCGCTGTAAGATACGTTGTTTTTGAACTTAACGCTCCGTCATAAGTTATATTAGGGTTATTACACAATCCAGCATAAAAAGATACCTGTTTTCCCGTTGCACTTACTATATGATCAAAATATAGTCTTATCATTCCGCCTTTATACAATATTTGGGGCATTTGAACTTCTTCTATTGAACCTCTTACAACACTTCCCTGAGGAATGACCACTGTATTATTAACCGTTATATTATTTACTACCATTAAATCAAAACCGTCACCCGTTAAATCTTGTGACGAACTTATCGGATTAAGTAATTTTAACGTTATCAAAGTACCTGCAGGCACTCTTTTTGTTTTTATATTCGCATTAAATTTTTTGCTTATTTCCGCACTCAAACCTTCATTTACAATCGTAAAACTCAATATAACCAATGTTATTAATAAAGAAATTATCCGTTTCATTTTGCTCTCCCTAATTTATATCCGTAACAGATATTTTACCAAATTTTGCCGATAAATCATCAATATGGTGAATAATATACATGTAAGGTTCGGCATCCTTTTCATCCAAATCAATTAATGCGCCCCAATCGCTTCTTCCGTGATGAGCCGCTATCATTTTAGCAACATCTTTAAATCCGTTATTCATACACATTGAAAAACCCCATTGTGAATGAGTACGCCAATCTTTTCTAAATTCCTCGTTATATTCTATTAGCCCTGTTTCCATATCTGCGACATATTCAAATATTTTACCGAAATCATGCAATATACAAGCGGCATATACTTTATCGGGATTAATTTTGTTGTTACATTTCGGAATTATTACGGATGCAAAGTCCAAACATTCGTATGTGTGCTGAACCAGACCACCAATATAATTATGATGCATTAATTTTGCCGCAGGAGTAACCTTAAATTCCTCCTCATATTTCGTTAACAGCGATATCACAAATTCGGATAATTTCTTATTTGTTATTTCTTCCGCATATTTCATTATTTTTAAGAACAATTCATTTCTTTGGTCTTCATCAAGCCCTGTTTTTGCTTCTTTTATTAATTCTATATCCGAAACCAAACAATTATTATATTTTTCGTTATATGTTCCCGATACAATCCTGATATGATTGTTTGTTCTGAACAATTTGGAATCTAATCTGTTTAATGTTTCTTCCCATAATATACAATTTAACGTTGTTGAATCATTTAAGTTTTTTACAAGCAGCTTGCCCATTTTTGAACCTGCTTTTGTATCTCCTATAGCAAACGTTATTATTTCATAGGTTGAATTTAAGTCTAACATATTTTTTTCCTGTTTATTATCACGACTTAAATTATACTATAAATTTATATTGCTTTAGAATTAATTTTTACAAATTTTTTCAAGAATAATTTTGTTGAAAATTTAGGAAAAGGCATTTTAATTTTTAAATTGGAAAATTTCATAATATTTTTATCGGCGCAAACAATAAATAAAGAGTTTTCTGTAATCTTAACAATACTTGCAGGAGCATATCTTGATTTATTTTTACATACCTGACTATGAGAAAATGAAAAAAATTGATTATTATAAGGGATATAACATTTCATCCAGGGATTAAGCGCCCGTATTCTTCTTTCAATCTGTTCCGATGTTTCATTTTCAAAATCGAGAATAGAATCTTTAAGAGTTAACTGATTGCGATATGTGGAAATACTTTCATCCTGACTTTTGGCATTACTGATATACTCTTTAATATCTTTGAGTAAACGGGCAATTTCACTTTCGGCGGCATCACAACATCTGTATTTTAAGGTCAAACCGGTATCCGATGAAGCTATTTCAACCGGTATTTGACAGATAATAGCACCTGTATCATAATTAACATCCATCAAATGAAAAGTTACTCCCGTTATTTTTTCATTGTTAAGAATAACCTGTGCATAAGGATTAGGACCTCTATATTTTGGCAATAATGAAGGATGTACATTTATGCAGGCCAATTTAGGAGAATTAAGGGTTTGAGGTGAAAATTTCTCGCTCCAGGATGCCGTTATTATTAAATCCGTTTTGGTTTTTTTCACATAATCAATAAATTTTTTACTGTTTACGCTTCTTTGTTTTATATCATTTATTTTATGAAGTTTTAAAAAATTAAAATCGGAAGACGGGTTAAAAATATCCAGAAGAAATCTTTTAAATGGGGAATATAGTACATTTTCGTGTCTGAGCACTCCGACTATTTCATTATTGGAAGCAGAAATACCTTTTACGATACTCTGCATCATTTTTCCGTATCCTACTATTATTATTTTCATATTCTTATATTATTTTAAAAATTAAAAAAAACAAAATAATTAATGTAAATTAAGTATTCGTTTTTGTAATAAAACGGTTTAAAATAGTTTTATATTGATTTATTTTTTACTAAAATAAAATCAGAAAGCGAAGGTATACTTGAGCGATAATTTTGAAGATATAGAAACATCTGCGAGGAAATCGGCAGTGATACAAGAGCGAATGAGCCTTGTATCAAGTCATATGTACAAACAATTCCTTGAATATCAGCAATCTAATGCAAATACTGCGATATTATTTGAAAAAATGGTAGAAAATATGGCACTTACCGTAGAATATTTAAAGCAGTCATTTTCCACGCGGGGCATACCTACGGAAAACATATATTATGAGTACGATAAACAAAGACATATAGCCGTTTTAAATATTTTATGGCATTCAATAACCTTTTTTGCGAACATGAAAGATAACCCCAAAGCACTGCACAGAGAGAAAGAGCCGCCGTTATTTACAGGCAGAATTATTGCAATAAAAGGAACTTGTCCCGAACTAATTCACGGTTTTAATGATGAAATTGAGCAAAAATTACTGGATATGGAAGTTTCTTCGTTATATATTCCTGCAGATAAGTCTTCCAAAGCTATAATCAAAATTAGACATTTAGGAAATCAAGAGTTCTACATAAATCAAATGGAAGCTCCGAGAGAATTTTTATTAAAAGTTGTCGAAACAATATGCGGTGGCGGTAACTACCATAAAGAAGGTTCAAGAGTTACCATAAGCATTTAATATAAGATTAATTATTATAAATCTTTTGGTGAAATAATTCTTCCTGCGATGGCGCTGGCTGCCGCTACATAAGGAGATGCTAAATATACTTCACTCTCTGTGTGTCCCATTCTTCCGACAAAATTTCTGTTTGTAGTTGATATTGCACGCTCACCGGCTGCAAGTATTCCGGCATGCCCGCCCAAACAAGGTCCGCATGTCGGGGTAGAAACTGCTCCTCCCGCTTCTATAATGGTTTCTATATAACCCGCTCTTAACGCCGCAAGGTAAATTTCTTGGGTAGCAGGGAATACTATTAATCTTACATCTTTATGAACTTTTTTCCCTTTTAAAATTTCTGCGACAGCGGCAATATCGGAGAGTCTGCCGTTTGTACAGCTTCCTATTACCGCTTGATCAATTTTTATATTTCCGGCTTCCGAAACGGGGTGTGTATTACCCGGAAGATGAGGGTATGCGACAACAGGTTCTATTTCCTCCGTATTATATTTTATTACTTTTTCAAATACCGCATCTTCATCGCTGAAATAGAATTTCGGAGAACGAATACTTCTGTTTTCCAAATATTTTTTTGTAATTTCATCAGGTTCAATAATACCGTTTTTAGCACCTGCCTCAATTGCCATATTACAAATGGTAAATCTTCCGTCCATAGAAAGTTCTTTAACTCAGTAACATATTGATTTAATTTTCCGTTAAATTCAATTTTAAGAGCGGAAGGAACTTTAAGCCAAGTATCACCTGAAGCCATAGCACAAGCTATATCAGTCGAACCCATGCCTGTAGAGAAAGCACCCAAAGCACCGTAAGTACAAGTATGAGAATCGGCTCCTATAACAACATCACCAGAGGTAACAATACCGTTATCGGGCAACAGCGCATGTTCAATTCCCATCCTGCCGACTTCGAAAAAATGCACAAGTTCCTGCTTACGTGCGAATTCACGTACCTGTTTAACCTGTTGAGCAGATTTTATATCGCGATTTGGTACAAAATGATCGGGAACAAAAACAACCCTTTCTTTATCAAAAACTTTTTCGGTACCGATTTTATTAAACTCATTTATTGCAACAGGTCCGGTTATATCATTTGCTAAAGTAATATCAACTTTTGCGGTAATTAATTGTCCAGGAGCAACCTCGCTTAAACCGGCATGATCCGCTAATATTTTTTCGGTAATATTCATAGGTCTGGTCATAATAAAATCCTCACACAAAAACTTTTTAAATGTTATTATAAAACATATAAATAACAAATGAAAGTATCGGAGAGAAAATGCCCGTAAAAGAATTTAAAACAGCAGTGACACAAAATCCCGTATACATAGGACCAAAAAGCGGAAAAGATAATTCCACCGATTGCAACGAGACACCCAATCAAAAAGTAAAATCCAATTTTCTTCATACTAACCTCCGCTAAATCCCGATTTGCCGAACAGT
>CANRHJ010000095.1 GCA_947630355.1 Candidatus Gastranaerophilales bacterium
AAAAGGAATTATAATAGGTAAAAATGGCTCTATGCTGAAAAAGATAGGTACTGATGCCAGAAAGGAACTTGAAGAAACTGCGGGTAATAAAGTATATTTGGATTTGCAGGTTAAAGTTGTTAAAGATTGGCGAAAAAAATCCAAAGACTTGGATAAAATGTATTAAATTTATTTGAATTGACATAAATACGAAAATTTAATAAAATCTTATAAGTATTGAAAAATGGAGCGGGGGGGGGTAAGAAGTATGTATAATATAGGTAATTGTCCTAAATGCGGGTATATAATTAATGATTCAGACAGGGTTTGCCCATATTGCGGAGAAAATTTATATCCCGAACCGACCGAATTAGAACAGGAATTGGAAAAGTTTAATTGGGGCGCTTTTTTGTGTGCTTTAATCTGGGGACTCGGACATAATTGCTGGTGGTGTCTGTTATTAATTCCAATTTCATTAATACCATACGTAGGTATAGTGTTTACAATTATCTTCTCATTTTTTATGGGAAATTACGGCAATAAAATTGCTTGGAAATATAAGAAATGGGAAAGCCTTGAAGAATTCCGTAAGACACAGCGCCAATGGGTAATTATTTCCTTATTAATTACGTCATTTCTCATTATTATTCATATGTTTTACCTTGGTGTGTTTGTATTTATTCTGCAAGGGTTATTAAGTCATTAAACTTTCAGTAAATCTTTGTTCTTTGCTTCCGTTTTTATATTCGCAGCGTTTATTAAGCCTGCAAACAACGGGTGCGGATGTTCCGGACGTGATTTGAATTCCGGGTGGAACTGGCATGCAACAAACCAGTCATTCTGGGGTAATTCTATCATTTCGCAAAGCATTCCGTCTGGTGATAATCCTGAAAAAACCAGTCCCGCATCTGAGATTTGCTTTCTGTATTCATTATTTACTTCATATCTGTGACGATGACGTTCAAATATAACATCGGTTCCGTATGCTTTTTCAGCTTTTGTTCCTTTTTGAATATGGCATTCAAACTTACCAAGCCGCATAGTGCCGCCGTAGCCTTCTACATGTTTTTGCTCAGTCATTAAATCAATAACGGGATATGGCGTATTCTCATTAAATTCCATAGAATTAGCACCTTTTAGTCCCACAACATTTCTTGCATATTCAATTACTGCACACTGCATTCCCAAACATAAACCTAAAAACGGGAGATTGTTTTCTCTTGCATATTTAATTACGTTTAGTTTTCCTTCAATACCTCTGATGCCGAAACCGCCGGGAACGACAAGTGCATCTACATCAGCCAATGCTTCTTTTGCTTTATCATATTCTATGCAATCTTCCGAATTTATCCATTTTATATCAATTTGAGCATCATAATAATACCCGGCATGTTTTAAAGATTCCACAACGGAAATATAAGCATCGGATAATTTTGTATACTTACCTGCTATTGCTACTTTTATCGTCTTTTTCGGGTTTTTTATTTTATAAACCAGATTTTTCCAAGATTCCAAATCCGGCTCTACATCCTTCATGAATAATCTTTGAAGTACAACACCTGCGAGATTTTGTTCTTCAAGAGCCAAAGGTACTTCATAAATGCTTTTCATATCTCTGCATTCAATAATGGCATCTTTAGGAACCGAACAAAACAGAGCTAATTTTTCTTTTTCTTTCTTTGGTATTGGTTTCGCCGTTCTGCAGACAAGAATTTCAGGCTGAATGCCGTAACTTCTTAAGTTAGTAACACTGTGTTGTGACGGTTTTGTTTTCAATTCCCCCGAAGTCGGCAGATAAGGTAACAGCGTTACGTGAATTGACAAGCTGTTTCCGAAACCTGTTTCACTGCGGAATTGTCTTATTGCCTCGATAAAAGGTAAACTCTCAATATCACCTATTGTACCGCCTATTTCCGCTATAATAAAATCAGGTTTAAACTGTTGTGTGGCTTTTTTTATTCTTGATTTAATCTCATTGGTAATATGCGGAATAGTTTGAACCGTTGCGCCAAGATAATCGCCGTGTCTTTCTTTGTTTATTACAGTTTGATAAATACTGCCCGATGTTACGTTATTAATTTGACCTAAATTAGTATCCGTAAATCTTTCGTAGTGGCCTAAATCTAAATCGGTTTCCGCACCGTCATCCGTTACAAAAACTTCTCCGTGCTGAAAAGGACTCATAGTGCCGGGATCGACATTTATATAAGGGTCAAATTTTTGTATTACAACATTAAAACCGCGTGCTTTAAGTAATCTGCCCAAAGAAGCAGCTACTATTCCTTTCCCTAACGACGATACAACACCGCCTGTGACAAATATATATTTAGTACTCATTAATTCCTCAATTCATTAATTTATCTTTGGCACTCTGAAAAATCCGTTTTCTTCATAGGGTGCATTTGCCATCATTTCTTCTTTTGTCTGCTCATATTTTACTTCGTCTTCACGCATAACGTTATAAACAGGGATAGCATGCGGCATAGGCTCTATTCCTGTTGTATCCACTTCGTTCATTTGTTCCACGTACTTTAATATTTCGCCTAATTGTTTTGAATACTTTTCTGTTTCCTCTTGGGTTAATTCTAATCTCGCTAATTTAGCTACATGTTCTACGTCTTTTGTTCCTATCATGTTTTTACTCCATAACTTATAAAAATTTTATCATAAGCATATGTTTTTTTCATTATTAAAAAAAACCTCCCGTAAGGAGGTTTTTTGTATTTTATAATTTAACTTATTTTTCGCAATTGCATTTAGGCTCACATTTGCAGTCTTTACCGCACTTACATTCTTCTTTACAATTGCACTTTGGCGCACAGCTGCAATCAATTCCGCAGCTGCAGCATACTTTGCCTTTTTTTACTTTTATAATTAACATGTTTGTTTTATCACCAAATAGCGAAAATTTAACTTTCCCGAAATGTTTTACGGTAATTAATCCTTTAATATCCGTTGTTTGTACATATTTAGGATTGAAAGTATATTTATGGAAATATTTGTCAGTATCATTTAAAAGAAGAATTGTTCTGTCCTTAAAAAATTGTTTTTTAAGTGTAAATTCATTGTTTTCAAATTGGGATATTTTAACTATTTTTGCATCCGGGAATAATGCTTGAAGTTCTTTTTCATTCATTAAAGTTTGGCTGAACTTCTTGGTTTTTTTATTATAATTAATTTTGTAATATTTTAAACTTGCATTATCAACGCCGATAAGTTTTCCGTTAGTAACGAATTCAAAATTGGATTTTAAAGCAATAGCGAGTTTTCCGTTACCGTAAAAATACTGAGAATAATTTCCGGAACCGTCCGTAGTTTTCTTTGTTAAAACTATTCTGCCTTCGGACATAGCACCTGTTGACCAAACATTAGCGCTAGGTATATATACGGCCTGACCTTTATCATATATACCTTCAATATCAGCCGCATTGGCAATACAAGAAATGCACAATGCAAATACAAGTGTAAATAAACCTGTTATAAATTTTTTCATACCCTCTTAACTCCTGTTTTCTCTAAAACAAGCAGATTATAGCATATACTTACGGATTAAACAAATGTATTTTTTAATTTTTTTAATGTATAATATTTTAAAGGTCTGATATTGAGGTAGCTTATGACATCCGAAACACTAACAGAAAATAAATTTGCTTTTTCATTTAAAAAAAATAATATAGATGAAATGTTTCATAATTTAACGGAAAATCCTTTGGGGTGTGAAAAAAAGGATTTTCGTTTAATGATAAGTACAATATATCAATTATTTGAGGATGAATTTGCAACGACTTTTCAGAATTCAAGTAATGTGATAAAAAATACGGATTTTCACATAATAAGAAACGGTGCACAGACGGAAGTATTTGTTACTCCTACAAACAATTTTGATTTTTACTTAAAATCAAAAGGCTCAATGTATAGATTTTCTTCAATTTCATATCCCGTAAAAGAAAACGGAAAAGAAGTTGAAAAAATAGGCTATAAAGTACCATTAGAGCTAATTTGGGAATATTTCTCCGGATTTGATTGTGTTGTAGAAAATGAAAATATATCGGAATCATTTAAGATTTTGAATATATTGACCCAGTTTGTTAAAAAGATGGTGGAAAAGCTTTATTTTTTACCTAAAGTTAATAAATCCGATAAGTTTTTTCATATAACATATGAAATGTTTGCCATAAATGATAAGCTTCAACATTCTATTGACGAAGTAAATTCAATGGATTTTGGCGTAATATCGGATATTAAAAATATATCCGATGTGCTGATAGAAAACTATATGAATTATGTTATATTTAAATTTTTGAAATTTAAAGCATACAGATTTAAAGAAATAGTATCATCAATATATTTTTTAAAGCCCGCAAATAATAAAAGATATCTGCGTTCTCTTGATTTGGCTGAAGCAATAAGTGAATGGCTGGATGAAATATATATAGGTAAATATCCTGTAAGCCCGCAGTTAGATATTGCGAAATTGGAAGAAGATAAATTTGAATTAACAATTTCCGTTAAAGCAAACGATGTAAAGAAAAATGAGAAGGAGCCGCCCAAACCGTTACTTGATATATATAAAGAGGGTATTTATTGGGGATATCAAAATTCTTATCTTATTACTATAGTGGAAAAACAGTTAAATTATGCAATAAGATACTATAAGGAACTTGAAACATTATTTGAGGATGAAGATAACTTAAGATTATATTTATCATTGAATGATGTGTATAAGTTGATGATACATACGGCATATTACTTAAACAAAGCAGGAATAAACATAAATTTCCCGCCGAATTTCGGTAATATAGTGGTACCTCGTGCATCAATAAATGCGAAAATAAAAACATCGAGAGAGCAGGAGGTTGCGGATATACTGAACGGAAAGGGCGGAAATATCAGCCTTGCAAGTATATTTGATTTTTCATTCCAAGTATCAATAGGTGATGAGAAAATATCTGTTGAAGAATTTGAGCGGCTGGTGAAAGATGCAAACGGAATTATAGAGTTTAAGAATAAATATATATTAATAGATCAAAATGAAGCGGAAACAATAATAAATAAATTAAAAAATCCTAAAATAGACAAAATAACAAGAATGGAAATGCTTCATGCTGCGTTTTCAGGCCATTTGAATGAATATGAATTTGATTATGATGAAGCATTTGCAAATATAGTAAAAGATATAGGTAAAACGGTTGAAGTAACTTCACCGCAAGGATTGACGGGAAAGTTAAGACCGTATCAGCTAAACGGGTTGAAATGGTTATATACAAATACAACTAAAGGTTTTGGTTCTTGTATTGCAGACGATATGGGTTTGGGAAAAACAATACAGGTAATAAGTTTAATATTAAAATTAAAAGAGGAAGAAAAAATAAAAGCTCCTGTTTTGGTAATTTGTCCGACAACGTTAATGGGGAACTGGATAAAGGAGCTAAATATGTTTGCGCCCGGTTTGAAGGCGAGTGCATATCATGGTCCCGAACGGGAATTGGATTTAAAGTCAGATGTTATAATAACGACCTTTGCAATACTCAGAATAGATATAGAAGAAGTGAAAAAGACCCAATGGGGAATGGTAGTGGTAGACGAAGCTCAAAATATAAAAAATCCCGATACATCGCAAACTGCGGCGGTGAAATCATTGAAATCGGATATAAAAATAGCCATGACAGGTACTCCCGTTGAAAATAAATTAACAGAACTTTGGAGCATATTTGATTTTATTAATAAAGGGTATTTAGGTTCAATCAGAGATTTTCAAAAATGTTATGCGATACCGATAGAAAGGTTTAAGCAGTATGAACAAGCGGATAAGCTTAAACTTTCAATATCTCCGTTTGTATTGAGAAGATTAAAAACAGATAAAACAATAATAGATGATCTGCCTGAAAAAATGGTGCTTGATGAATATTGTTATCTGACAAAAACCCAAGCAGCCTTGTATGAAAAGACACTTAATACATTGATGACGGATATAAGTAATCAAAGCGGAATAAACCGTCGCGGAATAATTTTTAAACTTATAACGGCATTAAAACAAATATGCAATCATCCGTTTCAATATTTAAAATACGGAGAGATGACAAAGGATGTTTCGGGAAAGACAGAGAAATTTATTTCATTGTTAGCGCAAATATTGGAAAATGATGAAAAGGTAATAGCATTTACACAGTATAAAGAGATGGGGAATATACTTTCAAATATCATAAAAAATGAATTGAATGTATCTCCGTTGTTCTTTCATGGGTCATTAAATACAACACAGCGTCAAGCGATGTTGAATGAATTTGAAACAAATCCCGACCAGAAAATAATGCTGCTGTCATTAAAAGCAGGCGGAACGGGTTTGAATTTAACATCAGCAACGAATGTTATTCATTATGATTTATGGTGGAATCCTGCAGTAGAGGAGCAGGCGACAGACAGAAGCTATCGTATCGGGCAGGACAAAAACGTAATGGTTCACAGGCTGGTAACACTCGGAACGTTTGAAGAAAAAATTGATGAAATGATTAAACAGAAAAAAGAACTTGTTAATCTTGCGGTATTTGAAGGAGAGAAGGTAATAACCGAACTTTCCGATGAAGAAATATATAATATATTTAGTTTGGGAAGTTAATATGTCATGACAAAAATAAATATATATTTGTAATATAATCAAAATAAAAGAGAATAAAAATATAAGATAAAACAGGAGGAATTATGCAAGTTACACATGAAATCGAAAATCAATGCTGTGTAAAAAGAGGTGTAAAAGGTTCACCTGCTCCTATCCCGCAAGAAGGGGAATGGACAAAATGTAAAGAGATAAAAGATATTTCGGGATTGACTCACGGATGCGGCTGCTGCGCTCCTCAACAAGGGACTTGTAAGTTAACATTAAACGTTAAAGAAGGAATTATACAAGAAGCGCTTGTTGAGACTATAGGTTGTTCGGGCATGACTCATTCGGCAGCTATGGCAGGAGAGATACTTCCCGGAAAAACAATTCTTGAAGCTTTGAATACAGACCTTGTATGTGATGCAATAAATGTAGCTATGAGAGAATTATTTCTTCAAATAGTATACGGAAGAACTCAAACGGCATTCTCCGAAGGCGGGCTTCCTGTAGGCGCAGGCCTTGAAGATTTAGGAAAAGGCTTATGTTCAATGGTAGGTACAATTCATTCAACGAAGCAAAAAGGAGTAAGATATCTTTCTTTAACGGAAGGTTATATTTTAGAACTCGGATTAGATAAAAATAATGAAGTTATCGGATATAAGTTTGTAAACTTAGGTAAGGTAATGGATGCAATCAAAAAAGGAGTTGATCCGAAAGAAGCATACGAAAAGAATATCGGAACATACGGAAGATTTGCTGAAGCGGTTAAAACAATTGACCCGAGAAAAGAATAATTTATAATTCATTTGTAAAAAGTATAACTAATTAAAAAGGAAATAAGATATGGCAAAATTTGAAGGACAAGACAGACGAGAAAAATCCTTAGCAAAAGCACTTAATCAATACGGATTTAAGTCTTTGGATGAAGCTAATGAATTGTGTTTGTCAAAAGGAATAAATGTAGATGAAATAGTAAAAGGTATACAACCGATAGC
>CANRHJ010000096.1 GCA_947630355.1 Candidatus Gastranaerophilales bacterium
TTTCCGCTTTATCCATAACAAAGGGTTCGGAATTTATTTACTTTAATTTTTAATATACATATTATTCATTTATAAATCGGTTACAGTTTATAATTTAATTCAGGGACAACCAAAGTCGGTCTTGGACCTTTTGTTTGAAATACTTTGTTTTCTTGTATATATTTATCTATAATTTCTTCTATTATTTTTCTGGGATATTGTTTTAAACATCCAAAATATTTTGATGATATGGCTTTAGAATAAAATTTTTCTTTGTATTCTCCGTTCGTTATAGTATTTGAGCTCTTTAATATTTTTATTATGCCTGTTTTCCCGTATATTCCGTTGAATTCTTTAATGCAGTCGAAAATAATTTTTTCTTCTTCTTTTGATAATTTGGCTTTTATGTCGATTTTGTTCAGAAATTGATTATTTATTTCAAATAATATTTCATCTCTGTTTTTTTCGGAATTTTTCAGAAAATCTGAAATGGTATCAATTATATATTCCCCGCACTTTTTTATTTTATTTTCTTTAAAACCTTTAATTTTTGACAATTCGTTTAAGTTTAAAGGCAAAACTTTTATAAGTTCTAAAATGTCTTTGTCTTGGAATACGCAGTATGGCGGGATATTATTATCATTAGCTATATTTATTCTTAATTCTTTGAGTTTGTTTATTAAGTCCTGCATACCCTATTATACCATGTTATAAGAAAACTTGACAGTTTAATTGATTGGCTTTAGTATTTGACTATGGCGGATGAAAAATTAACGGTACAAATGTATACAGACGGAGCTTGCAGCGGTAATCCGGGCGCAGGCGGGTATGGGTGTATATTAAGATACAAAGATAAAAAATCAAATTGGCATGAAAAGGAACTTTCTGCCGGTTATAAACGTACTACTAATAACAGAATGGAATTAATGGCTGTTATAGCAGGTCTTGAAGCATTGAAACAGCCTTGTAAAGTTATTATTACCTCTGACAGTAAATACTTTATTGATGCTTTTAATCAGAAATGGATTGACAATTGGGTTAAAAATAATTGGAAAACTTCAGGAAAGAAAAAAGTTAAAAATGTTGATTTATGGATGAAAATAATTGATTTAGTTAAAGTGCACGATGTTGAATTATTTTGGATTAAGGGGCATAATGGTCATGAGTATAATGAGAGGTGTGATATGTTAGCCGTTAAATCATCCAAATCATCAGACTTACTGGATGATAACTATACAGAGGAGTAAATATAATGAACATAAAAAAAGCTTTATTAATAATATCCGTAATATTTTTTTCCTTATATTGCGTGAGTTTGTGCGGCTTCTTTAAAAAGTCTGCCGAATTAAACAGTCCCTCTAAAAGTGAGAAAATTTCTATATCAGGTAAAAATATACCGTCATCAGACATTTGGTGTATTACATTTCAGCTTGTATGGAATGATTTTTCGGAAAAATTGTTAAACGGTAAAAAAATTGAATTTGAAGGTGCAAATCCGATTATTGCTGATGAATTGAATAAAAAAATATATACAAAAGATTTGTTGTCGGATAATTCTTACTATATTGCAAACGGAAAAATTAATTATTCTTTAAAACGTAAAATTGAACGAGATATAAAGAAAAAATTTCACGAAAAAAGTGATATTGTTGATAAGATAAATTGGGCTCAAAAAGATTCTTTGCTGTTTTATTCCATGTTAAAGAAAGATTTTACATTTATTGATGCTTTTGAAAGATTGGACAAATCTTCTTTTAACAAATCCGGCGAACTTGTAAATTATTTCGGTATTGAAAAGAAAACTAAAAACGCTTTAAGGAACAATGTAAGAGTTCTGTTTTACAATAATCCCGAAGAATATGCAGTATTGCTCAAAACGAAAGAAAAAGAAAATGTAATTTTATTCAGAACAGACAAGGATAATTCATTTACAAATCATTATGATTATATTTTAAAAAATATGAAGATAGACGAGTTTGGTGAAAAAGATATATTAAAGGTTCCCGATATTAATGCCGATGAGTTTATAACATACGACGAATTATGCGGGAAAAAAATAATCGGGACGAATATGATTATAAGTCAGGCAATTCAAACAATAAAATTTAAAATGGATAATAAAGGCGGGAAATTAAAAAGCGAAGCGGCAATTGCAGTAATGCGCGCATCTTTGCCATCCTTTGAAGAAAAACCGAGAGCTTTTGTGTTTGATAAACCGTTTATTTTATTCCTTATAGAAGAAGGTAAAGATAAACCCTACTTTGCCCTACATGTAAAAGATACAAAATACCTTGTAAAATAAAAGGATTTGAACTGTGAACGGAAAAATATTAATTATTTTATTTGTTATGTTATGTTTTTGCAGCTTCGCGGATGCAAAGGGATTTGATATGAATTTGCCTTTGCCCGGTAAATCCATAGCTAACGATACCCTTCAATTAAACGTTATAAACAAAATTTATAAAGATGCATTAAAGGATTTTTCCTCGTGTTCAGATTTCAGCATTATTGATACTCAAATTGTTCACTATCCTTATGATGTTGTAAAAAAGAATAATAAATACAAAAAAGGATACTGGAAAGAAATATGGATACTAAATGCTTGCGGAGTTAAGAAACAAATTCCTTTAACGTTTTATATTAATAATTACAAAACAACATTTTCCCTAGATATGAATTAAACCTTCAGATAGCCTCCCGATTAATTTAACTCTTTTTTATCCGTGTAAAAATCTGTAAAAAGGAGGAAAGATTATGCCTGAATTTTCACAGCCGTTCAGCGGGAATAAATTTGAAAGAAAATTGGATAAAAATGAATTAATACGTGCAATAAGGTTTAGTATTGCATCGGAGTTTGAAGCCATTCAGTTATATGAGCAATTAAGAGATTCAATTGAAGATGAGCAGTCGAAAAAGTTATTGACGGAAATTTCCGGTGACGAAAAAGAACACGTGGGGAATTTTCTGCATCTTTTAAAGATTTTAGCGCCCGATGAAGAAACTTTTTACAAAGACGGTTGGGACGAAGCCGTCGATATTATGCAAATAAAAGAAAAATAAAAAATAAATTTTTAATTAAGTATTGTAAAAAAATATTTGTTTTTGAGCAAATATTTTTTTATGTAATTTTATAATTCAAAGAGAGGTGTTTATGAGAATAACAAATTCTAATTTAACATCATTTAAATCGTATGTTCCCGTAAAGTTCTATGCATATTATGATAAAAAGCAATCATATGTACCGATATTAAAGAATGCGAATTTGAAAAAATGTCAGGGATATTTAGTTAGAAACTTAAATCATTCTTTTAATAAAAATTTAGATGAAAATTTTATAGAATTGTATAAACGATATGATGCAGATTACAGATATTCACCTAAAGTCAGATCGTTATATGAATATGATGACAGCAGCGCTGTAAACAGGGATAAATCGATTAAACAAATTTATTTGGTCAGTGGTAATGACGTTGAAGAAATAAATAAAATGGCAAAAGATATAGGGAAAGAGAAAGCTGATGCTATTGCTGCATACGGCAAAGCCAATTCTTTTGAAGCAAATGAGGCTGTTCGTATTTTCAGATTAAAAACTAATAAATTTATAAAAGAAAATTGCAGACGTTTGAAATCGGAGAATAATATTCCTTATGTCTTAAATGCTTATTTTATGCCTGAATATAATCGTAAAAAGGAACTTAAAGGCTTTAAACTTGTAAATGCCGAATTTGCTGTTGATAAGAAATAATCAGCCTACTCTTTTAAACAACAAAGTAGAATAAGAAGCCATTTTTATGGGAACATTATCAAAACCGTTGCTGTTAATAACATGTTTGTTTATAAAATTTCCCGAACCGCCGTATTTTGTATTATCAGTGTTCAATATTTCAACCCATTGTCCTTTGGGGAATTTTATAAAATAATTGGTTGAATCACATCTGGGATATTCTTCATCAACAAAGTTTGTAACGGTATAAATTTCATTGGCCGTATAATCATCCACCGAATGAGTTGCGATAACTTTTGAGGGATAATGTTTTACGGTATCTTCCGTCAATAATATACCTGATGTTAACGCGGGATTTTCTTCATTTAGTTTATTTAAATCTTTAACAAGTGCTTGAAATTTATTCATAAGTGCTTGACCTTTGGATGAATATTTTATCGAACCCTGTTTTGATTCATCTAAAGCCGATTTTCCGGGCTCATAACCTTTTTCCGTATATAAATAATCTTCATAAGGCACCGAATCAAACTGCCTGAAAAATCTAAAAGGTGTTAAATCAGCCGATTCATCGCCCTGAAATATCATTTTTTCTCCCGGCAGTGAATATGTTCTGGCTATTGCCATTTTATACTTATTAAAACATCTGTTATAAACAGAGTTAAGTATATCATAAGTGATACCGGAATTTTCTTTGATATCCAGAGGTCTTAAGACTTCATTATCAAATGCTTTTGTCAGTGAATACTTCTTTTGTCGGGATAATCCTTCTTTGTTGGTATTATATTCATCTAATTTCCCCGTTTGAAGCATCAGTGCTAATTTTTCTGATGTCAACTGAGCTTTTTGTGCTCTAACCGTATTTAATGCATCGTTATATGAACAATTCTTTAATTCCGAGTATTTTTTTGCACGTTCAATATCAGTATCATTCAGTGTGATTGTATAATTCAAATTAAGTATGGGTACCATTAATTTGGGAATAAGTCTGGTTCCTTCAAAATTGCCTATTTCATCATGGCTCATAACATATTTAACTCTGTCTTGAGAGCAGTAAAATGCGTGTTCAAGTTTGTCTAAGTCAACATAACCGTATAGTGCCTCATTTAAAGTGTGAAAATAATTAAAATCCCATTCACTGTTACATCCCAGTCTTCCGAGCGAAGTTCGTTTTTGAGAAATTTCACTTATGGCATAATCATGCACATCTTCATTTTTGCCTTCACCTGTTTCTTCAGGTGTAAGCGGATTTATAACACGTTTATCATGCACTTCATTATTATCCTGCCAATAATTACCGTTATTATCAGCATTTACTTTATCCCTGCCGTCCTCCGCTATTATAAAAGCATCAGGTCTGTGATAATTTATTTCTGCAATCATTTGTTTTAATGTGTAGTCGGATTCCATGTATTTTGTCATATCAAGCCTTAAACCGTCACAATGATAATTGTCCAGCCAATTTAATGCGGCATTAACAATAAAATCACGAACGTATCTGGAATAGCTGCCTTCAAAGTTAAAAGCTTCACCAAATGCATTATTACCCTTAATATATGGACCTGTCTTTCTTAATGATGCTCCGTCAGGTCCGAGATGATTTGGCACCATATCCATAATTACATTTAATCCGGCTTCATGTGCGGCATCAATGAGCGATTTTAACCCGTCAGGCCCGCCTAAATGCTCCGATGGCGCCAGCTTGTCTACTCCGTCATACCCCCAATTAAATGAATATGTGTTTTCGGCGGGCATGAGCTCGATTGCATTAAATCCTAATGCTTTCAGCCGTGCCAAATGGGGCTTTATACTTTTGAAGGTTCCGTATTTTGTATAAGATACCGTATTTAATTTGTATATTCTTGCTTTGTTAACAGGGGTTAATCCGTTGTATCTGTCGGCTTTTCTGGAAATTCTGCCTTTATCATTTGAAAACCAATTGTTATCGTGCCATTTATATAATGAATGATCATATATGGTCGATTCCCCCAGTAATTTTTCCTGCCTGAATGAGTAGGGGTCTTTTACCGTATCTGTATCTTCATTTGCCTGATAAATAGTATAGCTGTATTTGTCCCCGTGCGAGACTTCACCTGCGGGAATTTTCGCAGGTGTTTCAAAAATTCCGCCGCCCTTATTTTCTAATTCGTATTTGTGTCCTTGTTTTGTGTTGCGTTTTTGTACTGTTACCGTTACTCGCCTTACATCCGGATATGTGAATATTTTAAATGTACATTCTTTTGTATCGGGATCAATAACGGCTCCCCAGCTTTTATGCTCTGCCCATTTCCTCGTGAATGCGGGTTGATAGCGGAATGACTTTATAGGCTCTGTCTGCGGAACATTCGTTAATACATCATTTTTTTTATTTGTTTTTAATGATGTGCCGTATTCTTTTATTGGTAAAACATTTATTTTCTTTATTTGCACTGTTTTTACACAACCCCTTTTTTAATTCTAATATAAAAGATTTTTTCCGCAAATATTATAAGTATGTTGATACCTCATTATTGCATAATTATTGTTAGTTTTTTACAATAATTTATAAAAAAAAACGGCAATCTCAAATAGAGAATGCCGCTTTTTATAAGATTCTATTATTAATATTGAGGCATCATAGTAAATTTTTGTAATTGACTTCCAAGTATTGCCATTTGAAGTACAACTAAAAGCACAATGACAACCCCATACCAGAATATAGTTCTGGAAGCTAATTTATTATAGTGAGCGAGCTGTTTATTATCTGCAGTTTTGAACTTGTTAAATATCAGGCTGATAATATCAATAAGAGTCCAAATACCGCATCCGCCAGCTGTTATAATTTGCAGAAAACCTATTAATTTGTAACCTGTGTAAAATCTGTGAACACCTAAACATCCAAATAATAGTGCAAATACTAATGCAGTCATTTGTTCTTTGTTTGAAATGTTCGGATTTTTTTTCGGATGGCCTTGCGGCGGAACCGGTCTTCTGTTTTCGTTTTCATGTGTTTCGTTTGACATAATTACCTCTTTCTTTTAACTTCCTTTTTCGATTTTTATATTTTCTATTAACATTTTTATCCATACCAGAAACATTAACGGTGCTACTATTATAATTCTTGAGTTATATTCGCATGCCTTTTCAAAATTTAAGTTAAATAATTCGTAAAAAGCTCTTGTAATTCCGCATCCTATACACTCTTTTCCGGTTATAATCCTGAATAAACATAAATTTACTTTTACATTCTCTACCGCAAATTTAACTGCCGCATAAAATAATATCGGTAATAAAACTATAAATATAATTTTAATATTGATTTTATTCATATTTATTTTATTTATATCATTTATTTTAGAAGATTAAATACTTCGTTTAATGTATAAGAATAATTTGTTATGAAGTTTTATTTTTAACTTCTTCTATACATTTTATAAATATTTCGGATAAATCAATCAACTCATCAGGATTAGTAAGAAATTTCAACAAGCATTTTTCATTTAAATTCATAGTCAACCTCGCCCAAACAACAATATTATTTTAACAATTTTAGAGAAATAAAAATCCACTTTAAATATGAATAGTAATAAAAAATATAATTCAAATTATGCAAAAGCCGATAATTACCCGAATAAATACTAAAATAGGCCAATGAACAAGAGTGGTGTTACATATCATAATTCAAAGATAGAAAAGCTATAAAAAAATGAAATATAAAAAAGAAATGATTGCCTGTAACATTTCTTTCATGAACAAGGAGGAAAAATGAAATTAAACAAAATGACACTTGCCGCCGTAGTAACACTCGGTGTATTGGCGGGTACAAATGCAGGTTTTACACAAGAAACAGC
>CANRHJ010000097.1 GCA_947630355.1 Candidatus Gastranaerophilales bacterium
CATTAATTGTTCCGCCTGAACTTGTTTCATAGCTTCCGGCTTTAATTCTTCCCATTATCTTATCTGCAAGATTTACATCAACGGAATCTATATTAATTGTTCCGCCTTGAATACCAAATTCTCTAAAGTTTAACTGAGTTAAACCGAAGTTATTAATATTTACGGTACCTGATTGCATATCAAGAGAGTTAGAGTTATTGAGGAATTTAACATCAAAAACATTCGTCGTTGCCTTTTCATGGGTAATATCAGCATTTAGAATGTTGTTATACAAATTAACTTCGCCCGATTCATCACCTGTTATTGTAAGTTTATAACCTTCTGTACCGTTTATGCTGTCATAGAAGTTAAATTTACCGCCTTCTTCAGTAGATAATGTGAGTATAACATCATCTGAAGCTTCTCCAACATAAATAGCTTCACTTTCACCGTTTGCTTTATTGTCTGCAAATTCAGAAACATAACCGTCTGCTGTTAATTTAAGTGATTTTTCGGTATATATAGCACCGCCGTGTTCGCCTGCTGTGTTATTATAAAAGCTTGAGTTATATATACCTTTATTATCATTTGCATTACCGATACTTCCGGCATTATATACTGCACCGCCTAAACTTGAAGCACTGTTGCTTACAAAATCACCGTGAATATATCCTATTTCGCCCGTATTGGCCAATGCGCCGCCTTGACCTTTACCTGATGTACTTTTGGCGGAATTGGAATAAAAATTACCTTCAATATTGCCTATTGTGGCTTTATCATTATAAATTGCTCCGCCAATAGCATTGCCGCCACTGGCTTTTACATAGTTTTCGACAAAATTACTCGTTAAATTACCGATTGTAGATTTTAAATCTTCTTCCGTATTATAATTGTATATTGCACCGCCAAATGAATCCTGAGCGCTTTGTGAGTAATTTTTAATAAAATCACCTGTTATATTACCGATTGTACTGTTAAAGTTATCAATTGCACCGCCATGAGAGATATTACCTTTGCCGGAAGAATAGTTGCCTATAAAATCACCTTTTATTTCACCGATTGAGGAACCTGTGTAATTATATATAGCACCGCCATGTGCATCCGCGTCTGATGCGGCATAATTTTCAATAAAATTACCCGTTATATCACCTATTTTCGCATTGTTTTCGTTAAAAACAGCACCGCCGCTTGCGGTAATAGATCCTTGCGCATAATTTTCGATAAAATCGCCCTTTATGTCGCCTATTTCGCCTTTGGAACTATATCCGTCATTTTTAATTGCACCGCCGCTTGCATAACTTTTTATTGAATAAGCATAATTATAGGCAAAATTTCCTTCTATATTGCCTATTTTAGAATCGTAACTCATAATAGCTCCGCCTAACGCATATCCTTCAGAGTATGTATAATTTCCTATGAAATTACCTGTAATATTACCTATTGTGCCAAAAACATTAGCTATTGCACCGCCTTCAGACTTGTTGTCATTGTTTATTTCATTTTTTGTATAATTTCCGATAAAATCGCCTTTTATGCTTTCTATTTCTGCTTTGCTACCGTTATATATAGCGCCGCCTCTTACCCAGCCATTTATTGAACGGGCATAGTTATAGGCAAAATTTCCTTCTATATTGCCTATTTTAGCACTATTATCGATACCGTCATTTATAATGGCTCCGCCGAGTACATAAGTACCATTGTTACTATATGTATAATTTCCTATGAAATTACCTTTAATATTACCCATTGTGCTATAAACATTAGCTATTGCACCGCCTTCAGAACCAGCTTCACTATATGTATAATTTCCTATAAAATCACCTTCAATATTACCTATTGAGCCCCACATATTGGCTATTGCACCGCCTTGAGCATTACCTTTAGGTTGTTTATTATCTACACGGTTTCTTATAAAATCACCTTTAATATTAACATTTTCCTTTTTATTTGCATTATTATAAACAGCTCCGCCTTGCTCACTGTCGGCGCCATTAAAAGGCAAGTTTACAAATTCTTGATTTATTTCGTTAGTATCGGTATCAATTTTTTTTCTTGTATTCTTGGTTGCATCATAGTGCACGGTTATTTGAGCCTCTTGCTCAGTGTTAGTTTTTTCTAAAGAATAATCCCCATTCTCGTTTTGTACCCATTTAAAATAATCGATAGTATCTCCGTTACCGTAATCGGTTTTTCCCGAATAGGTATTTGGCCCTTCCGCATTTACGGGGAGAGAAGATAAGTTAAACACGGATACAATTGATACTGCAAGTAAAAGCCCAACCCCTGACTTAACCTCCTTAAATAAGCCTATTCTGCACTGGGGGGGGGGAGAACAGTTAGTTGAACTGGGTTTATTATATAATCCTCATTATTTTTCATACTTCATTCCTTAAGTTAAAAAAAATTCTACCAAATTCTTAACAAAATAATTATAACAAATTTTAATATTTTGTAAAATATTTAAAAGTTATCTAAAAATTATAATTTCCCGATTTTTATAATTTATAAACATTTGATAATTTTGTTTCCTAAGATTAAATTCTTGCTTGCTAATAAAATCAAGTATTTTAACCGAGTTAAAAATATAAAAAATTAGGACTAATTTTGCAGTTTATCCAAAAGATTTTTAATTTCCTCAATTTTATGCTTTGCATCATTTCCCGTAAGTGATGAGGCTACGCAATTTTCCAGATGAGTCTTTAAAATATTGCTCTCAACTCTTTTTATCGCAGATTGAACCGCTTTTAACTGAATAATAATATCGGGGCAGTATCTTCTGTCCTCAATCATTTTCTTAATCCCCTCAAGCTGTCCTATTGCTCTGTTTATTCTCGGTATTTCAGCTTTATGGCAGGGGTGATTATTTGAATTTTCTTTTTTCATAAGCCTATTATAACATAAAAAGAGGCTTTCGCCCCTTTTTATTTCTCTTTTTTATCCGCACAATTCGGACATTTACAAGTTTCACCGTCACATTGGCAATTATCGCCGCAGGTGCAGTTTTCACATTTGCATTTCGGATTGGAACACTTTGCCATATTAATCTCCTTTATTCTATATATTTATTATACCCTATGGGGGTATATTTGTCAAGTGTAATTTAAAAAACCGCCTCATTTGAGGCGGTTTTCACTTGTTTAGTAATTTAGAAAATCTAATGGCGGGATTTCCGAAATTTCTTCATATTTTTCCGGTTTTACGGTGTTAGGCGCCTGATATTCTTCTTCAAGAGAGTCTTCTAAAAGTTCAGACTGCATTTCAAGTAATTTATCATCAGCGCAGGCAATATCTCTGCCTATAGATTTAATAGAAAGGTTAACGGCTTTTTCGGACGGTGCACCGTCTTCATTTACTTTTTCCTGAACTTTATAACTTGCCCAATCCTCATCAAGTTCATCAACAAAGGCATATTCGCCGTTTTCAATTACTCGCTTGCCTACTTCTTCTTTAAGTATCTTAGTTACGTATTTCTTTTGCGACATAAATCTGCAAGGAAGAACAAGCTCTGTTCCTATAACTTCTTCAGGGTCGCGGTCTTCATATTTTTTGAACATCTCGGCAGCTGCCTGCAGATGTCCGATTTCCATTTGCATCATTTCTTCCCAGATGAGTTTTAATCTTTCATCGACTTCATCTTCATAGCAGTTATAGTAATTGCAAACTTCCGTAAATTCGTGGAGCAGCCATTTTTCAAACATTGTTTCATTCGGGTCAACCAAAGTTTCATACATAGTAACGTGTTCTTCTTCAACGTCGCAAATTTCGGCGTATAAACGTTTTAAGTCGGTATTTCCGTACATAAATCCGTGTTCGGCGTAATAGTTATGTGTTTGCTGTTCGCCCGAAATTAAAGTTAATATGTTTACTTTTGTTTGAGGCGATGCGGTTTCTTTATCATAAGGTTTTCTTATCCTTAAAGCATTGCAGTTATGATGATATTGCGTGGGTCTGCCTATAACAACGTCTGTCATTTTGTGTAAAATTTCATTTGGGTCTGTTTCTTCAATCATATAAGCAAATTGAGAATATCTGTATAAGTGGTCAAAGTCTTCTAATAACCCGAAATCAAATGTTTCTTTTACATATTTATCGGGTTCATTTTGTGCAAGCCAAGCTGTTAAATCTACTGCAACTTGTTCATATCCTAAAGTAGTATCTAAAACGGTTTGATTAACGGGAGATAACCAGTTAACTGTTGTCTGCTGCATATCTTCAATTCGTCTTGTACGGACTAAAAGTTTATTCAACTCCATATCATCTGATTTTCTGACAAAACAATGTTTAAAAGTCCAAGCTTCGGTTTCAATACCGTTCATCAAAATTTGTCTTGTTCTTGAGTAGTTATCAACTTCCATTCTGTTAAAAGGACGTTTAACTATATCGTGCCAAGTCCTTATTTGTTTATCTATCGGAATACCTTTTTCTTTTAAAACGTTCATTATTTTTTCCTTTCTTGTTCAAGAATTATAAGCAGAGTGCATGAGCAAAAAGTTCGCCCACTTTGTGGTTATAAAATCGTCCGTCATCTTTGGCAAACAGGTTCTCCCAGTGGCTTTCGGGAGTTCCGTCGGTTGAATATGACGGGTTTGTCATCATTATATGATGTGTGTTTGTATCGTATCTTAGCGGGAATATATCGTTTGTCTGCATAAAACTGGGGAGTTTATCACTCGCCCGATAAAAAGCAAACAGAGCGGTATTTATTCTGTGAAGGCGCTGTTCGTAAGATATTCCGCCTTCATAATTATCGTTCTCTATCTCAACTCCGGGTGCATAAACCCTGTTATATTTAAGCTTCTCAGATAACGCTTTTACCGCTTCAAAATCATCGCCCGTTATAAAGTCAGTTCCGGTATTAAGCCCCATATTTTGGTAACGGTCAAAGTCATCCGTGCTTTTTTCGCCCGCAAAACTTATTGTTGTTTTGCCGCTTCTGCGGCGGATTTCGTTTAGAATATACTGCATTTGCGGGTAATCGGGAAGAGCGCCAACACCGGTATAATTGCCCATATCATATCCGCCTATGTGCTTGGCGGAATCTATAAACATAGCTTCAAACCCTAAATTCATCAGCTTTACGCTCTCTTGAATGTAAATTTCCACATGCTCAGGGTTTTGCCAGCTGAAAGTTTCGTCTTGCTTATTAGGGTATGCTACTTTTATTTGGTCAGCAGAAATTACAGTCCTAAATCCTGTTTTTATTCCTCTAAAATGAGCCAAATCATTAAAAGCATGCAATTGGTCTTCCGCTGAAATCTTATCGGTTAGTTCCGTCGAAATTATATTATCGCTGTAACCGGCATTTAATTTTATTCCGTAGATTGAATTTTCCTCAAACGGGCCTTTATTGTAACTGTCGCCGAAAATATTTGGAAAAATCTGCGAAATAATAATACAATTAGCCCAGCTTTTAGCCGACGGCGGAATTGCGGGCAGTAATTTTATGCAGCTTAAAGTTCCGCAGCAGGTTCTGTCAAAATTCATATGAGCTATCGCCCGATTATTTAACTCAATATAATTAGCAAGCCGCCCCCAATTGTCGCCATAATCTGGACTTTCAACATTATCGGGAAACGTATTAAAAAAATAATCGTTCTCGCTTAACGTAACTATTGAATTTATCGCCTTTTTTACTGTCCTTTTTAAAAGTTCCGACGGGACAATACCGGCTACCCATTTTTTAGCGGGATAACAACCGATAGAATAGTAAGTTCTTTCTTTTGTCCAATTATCGGGTCTTAATTTTGTATTTTCACCTAAAGCGGTTAATAATTTATTTACAGCATTCATTTCCATAATGCATATTAATAAATCAATCACATATATATTGCATTATACTTATGGCCTTTTTACTGCTAATTTATTTTTTTATATATATTATAAAATTCATCGGGATAGTCCAATACAAGTATAGGAATGCATCTTTTATCAGGAGCTTTTAATACAATGTTATATTTGTCTTTTTTTAATTCGGGAAATTCCTGTGAATTATTTACTATTATATATTTTATTTGAGGATTTTCTTCTACAAATTTTAATAAATTTATTTTATAATTTTTAACATCCTCATCACTTAATCCAAATGTTGAAATATAATTTGTATCACTAAATTTGTATAAATAATTATAAACCAAAAGATTTGGATAATATATCACAAAGCTTGCTATTTCTTCATTATTGACATTATTATTTTTAAGATAGCAGGCAACATCTTTTGTATTTGTATATTGATTTTGCAAATCATCTATCGCAAATTTTAAAAAAAACGGATTGATAAATATTAAAAGAAACATTAAATTAATACAAATTGAAAAAACTTTGGAATTTAAATGGTACTGTTTTTCAATCGTCCATATTGCAAATATTATAAAGAGCATAAAAATAAAAAATTTTTGATACCTAACACCGGTATATACTTTCGTAAAGAAGTATACACCTGATATTAAAGATGAACTTGTAATTAAAAAAATCTTTTTATCTGTTTTAAATAAAATTATTAAGAAAACAATTACTGTAGATAAGAAAATATATTTAAAGGAATTATTCATTAAACTTTCTGTCAGAATAATATTTATTCCGTTTATAAAATTTGAATAACTAAAGTCTATATATACCGCGCTTTGAGGTATTTGAGGGTTAAATGCAACATCTTTAAAAAATATTATCATTATGAACAGATAAACTAAAAATAATGTAATCAACAATGTTACCTGCAAAAATTGATTTTTACATTTCTTCCATCCATACAAACGAAAATTATAAATATTTTCGTATATTTTCTCAAACAAAAAAATACACGAACAAACCAAACAAAAAAACCAAAGCAACGAATGAGTCTGAGAAAGTAATATTAATGAAAAAGAATATCTGAAAGGATTCGTCAATCTGTCTTTATAACAGATTGCGCAAAGTAAGATAAGAATTGGCATAAGACAATAACATCTTGCAATAATCGGTAAAAAATAAATCATTCCGGCAGAATAACAAATAAATATTTTTAATAAATTATTAAACCGTGATTTTGTAAAAATAATAATTACCGCAGCAAAAACAAACAAAAAAGAAATAATTTGCATAGCAATATAATTAAAACCAAGTTTTACAAACGGATATAAAATTATATGCCAAAGAGCAGCATGACCTTCTCCTTTGGCAATTTTAACAGTTTCCGTTAGTGAATTTGTTTCGCAGAAAAATAACGGACGAACCTCGTCTCCCCAAGGCTCATGATGTAATAATATAAAGAATACTATTAATCCCCATAAAAGACAAAAAAACAGATTAAATTTGTCTTTAAAAATACTATTTTCAATTTTTATATCCATAATAAATTCATTAACTCCATTCAATAGATAATATTGAATTTTATAATTTTTTCAATATTGCATATTATATAACAAAAAATTGTTGTAATTTTTTTTTGAGCATATAATAATAATTATAGCATTTTGGCTGGGTAGCTCAGTTGGCGAGAGCGCGCGGCTCATACCCGCGAGGTCGAGAGTTCGAA
>CANRHJ010000098.1 GCA_947630355.1 Candidatus Gastranaerophilales bacterium
GGAGCACCGTTATTGAATTTTGATAATTTAATAAAATCAATAAATATATTCAGGGAACAATTCCAAGTGGGTGCAAGAAGAATAACCGTATCAACATGCGGTATAATTCCGGTCATAAACAAACTTGCCGATTTAAATTTTCAATCCACACTTGCTATATCATTACATGCCGGAAATCAGGATATAAGAGAGCAAATAATGCCGGTTGCAAAAAAATACAAGTATTCCGATTTAATGGATGCATTAAAGAAATATACCGAAAAAACAGGCAGAAGAGTAACGGTAGAATATGTATTGATAAAAGGTATAAATGATTCGGTAAATGATGCTAAGCAATTGGCACTGCAAATAGCGAAATTAAAAAGTAACGTAAACTTAATAATGTATAATGAGAACGAAAAAAGCAATTACCGCAAACCTTCAAAGGATTCTGCATTAAAATTTAAATATATACTGGAAGCATCCGGTAAAAAAGTAACAATACGACTTGAACGCGGTGCTGATATAGATGCAGCCTGCGGACAATTAAGTTCTAAGTATGCAAAAAATATTTAATTTCAAACCTTCGGTTTGAACTGAGTATGCAAATTTTAAATAAATACTTGTATTTGTTTCTTTTTTACATTAAAATTTAAAAATAAAAATCCTTTTAGTGACAAATTAAAAGAATTATATTATAATTAAACTTGGTAGAAATCTAATCAACATTGAAAGTTAAAAAATAATAAAAATAATCCTATTGGAAGAGAGATTTATTTTTGCTTAAAGAAAAAGGGGCATATTGAATGTATGTAAATAAGTGTATTAAGTGCGGAGCCGAATTTGAAACAAAAAATCCAAAGAGGGTGATTTGTCCTAATTGCTTATATTCAGACAAAAAGTATACGGAAGAATTATCAAAAGAAGCCGAGAACATTACAACAAAGTCACAGACAAATAACAGCGCATATACTTTTGGTTCTGATGAAACAAAAGAAGAAACCAGATATAAGAATTACAATTCCGAAGAGCAGCACCAAGAAAAGAGCTACAGGAACGAACGCGGAGAAAATCCGAGATATAATCGCGGATATAATAACAGAGGAAATAACAGAAATCAAGGCGGCGGCTATCAAAGACCTTATAATAAATATGGTAATGATAACAGGCAAAGACCGCGCGGCGGTTTCAACAACAGACCTAACGGCTTTAACAAGCAGCGCGGGGGAAAAGGAAAACCTCAAAGACAAAAACAATTATTGGTAAGTAAAGAACAAATTGAACAAATTGAAATATTGTATAAGAAAGCATTACCTTTGCCCAATCCGGATATACACGAAATCATCGGACAAGCAATAGGCTTAGAACCCAGAAAAGTATTTTTCGGGATTAACCTTGTACGGCAGAAACTGATGCTGCCTAAATTACCTTTCCCTAAAAGGAAATTAGCAGTATCGCCCGATCAATTGTTTGCGATAAAAAATTTATATGAACCGCTGCTGCCGCTGCCTCCTATCGGCTGCCATAAAATTATAGCGGCACAATTAAGAATGGATGAATGGCGTGTACATGTCGGCATAGGATTAATTAGGAAACAAATGGGTTTGGACAGGTGGAACCAGGACAGAGAAGATGCGCCTGCCGAATATAAAAAGACTAAATAAATATGGAAGAAATAATTTCTATAGGGAAGGTATTAAATTTTCACGGAATAAAGGGTGAAGTAAAAGTCGGTTTTTCCAAAGGACGTGAAAATCAAATTGAAAAGTTAAAAAAAGTATTAATTTGTCCCGGAAAAGTTCACGGTGCAGAGTTAAATCAGTCATATAAAGATTATAAGGAATTAACGGTAAGTAACGTAAGATTTCATAAGCATTTTGCGATAATAAAATTTAAAGAGATTAATACAGTCAACGAGGTTGAAGAAATAAAAGGCAGTGATATATATTTAACGAAGTCGGAAGTTGAAAAAAATCTTGACAATGACGAATACCTTATAAAAGATTTAATAGGGATGGAAGTATATGATGAAGACGGCTGCAACATAGGGACCATTGATGCGATAGGTGAAAATATAGCAAATAATATTTTGTCAATAAAAGACGGAAACGGGAAAAACCATTTGGTGCCGTTTGTAAAGGATTTGGTTCCGGTCGTGGATATTAAAGGCAAGAAAATAGTAATAAACAATATAGAGGGATTAATAAGTTGAGATTTGATGTTCTGACTTTATTCCCGGAGATAATAGAAACAGCGATAGAATTCAGTATATTAAAGCGGGCAAAAGAAAAAAGAATAATAGATATAAAAGCAATTAATCCGCGTGATTACAGCAAGGATAAGCACAAGAAGGTTGACGATACGCCATACGGCGGCGGTGCGGGAATGCTTTTAGCTTGTCAGCCGTACATAGATGCATACGAAGCCATAGAAAAATTACAATCCTTCAGAACGATAATATTATCTCCGCAAGGAAAGACATATAATCAAGATATGGCTAAGGAATTTGCTAAAGAAGAGCAGATAATTATAATAAGCGGACATTATGAAGGTTTTGACGAAAGAATAACCGAAATTACGAAAGCCGAAGAAATCTCCGTAGGCGATTATGTGATGACGGGAGGAGAATATCCTTCATTATGCATAATAGACAGTATAACAAGATTGCTTGAAGGTGTATTGGGAGCGGAAGAGTCAGCACAAAGTGATTCTCATTATGATGGATTGCTCGAATATCCGCAATATACAAAACCCAGAGAGTATAGAGGATTAAAGGTTCCCGACATATTATTATCAGGAAACCATGAAAAAATAAAGGAATGGAGAAGGAAGGAACAATTTAAAATAACGAAATTAAAACGTCCCGACTTATACGAAAAATTCAAAGATACAAAGCTAAGCGAATATGACAAAAAAATATTAAAGGAAATAAAATAAGGTGAAATATGAAAGCTGCGGTATTAAGAAATAACAGATTTGAAATAGAAGAAACCGAAAAGCCGAATTTAAGCCGATATGGGAAAGGTGCGATAATAAAAACAACAGGCTGCGGTTTATGCGGAAGTGATTTAGTAAAAATACGAACAGGAAAGGCTAAACAAGGTGATGTATTAGGTCATGAAGTAATAGGCGAGATAGTTGAGCTGAATACAGACACATCTTTTAATATCGGAGACCGAGTTGTTTTAGGTCATCATATACCTTGTTTTAATTGTGTATATTGCTGGGGCGGCAGCTATTCAATGTGCAGACATTTTAAAGAAACAAATATAAAACCGGGCGGATTTTCCGAATATATTTATGTATCTGAAGAACACTTAATAAATACGGTATTTAAAACGGATATAAATATAAGCGATGTTGAAGCATCGTTTCTTGAACCGTTAGCATGTTGCATACGTGCCGTAAAACGTGCAAAATTGAGAGATAATTCACAAAATTTAGTAATAGGATTAGGCTCCATTGGTTTATTAATGGGTGAGTCCATAAAAGCGTACGGGAATAATGCATACGGCTGTGATTTATTGTCAAAGAGGGCTATTTATTCAAAAGAATTCGGATTTAATGCATCATTTAAGTACGAAGAAGATAATGAAACCCTAAAAAAAATGAAAGAATACGTACCTGAAGGTTTTGACTGCGTATTTTTAACGGCAGGTTCGGCTTCAACAATGGATTTTGCATTAAAAGCAGTAAGGGACGGCGGAACAATACTGGTTTTTTCAAGCGTGAAAGACGATTTAAAGGGGTTTACCAACAACGATATATATTACAGAGAATTAACAATAATGGGCAGTTATTCGCCATCTCCTGCCGATTTGGAAGATTCTCACGAACTCATAGAAAAAAAGAAGGTTAAAACTGACGGAATATCAACAGTTTATCCGTTGGAAAAAATAAATGAAGCAATTGATGATACAATATCTAATAAAATAATGAAAGCATATATAAAATTATGAAAATGAAAGCAATACAGTTTTATTCTCCGTTAAATATAAAATATGAAGAAGTAAACATAAATGATCCGAAAGCAGACGAAGTACAGGTAAAAATAAAAGCTGCACTGACTTGCGGTACGGATGTTAAAACATACAGGAGAGGACACCCCGTCTTAATAAAGAAAATACCTTCGGGTTTCGGGCATGAATTTTCCGGAGTTATTACGAAAATAGGGAAGAACGTAATAGGATTTAAGGAAGGTGACAGAGTTGTAGCAGCAAATTCCGCTCCCTGCGGTAAATGTTTTTTTTGCCGACACGGTGAATACAATTTGTGTGAGAATTTGGAATTTCTAAACGGAGCCTATGCCGAGTATATAAACATACCAAAAGCTATAGTACAACGAAATTTAATAAAGCTTCCGGATGATTTAAGCTTTGAGCGAGCGGCATTTGCGGAGCCTTTAGCGAATGTTGTTCACGGTATAGAACGAAGCGGAATAAAAGCAGGTCAAAGGGTGGGGGTGGTAGGTTTAGGTCCTATAGGTTTAATGTTTGTAAAACTTGCGAAATTAAAAGGAGCAAGAGTTATAGCTGCGGGGAGAAATCCGTTAAAATTAAGGCTTGCAAAAGAATTTGGCGAGGCTGATGAAATAATAGATTTAACTAAATATAAAAATCCCGAAAAAATATTTATAGAATTTTCGGAGGATAAAAAGGGACTGGATGTAGCGGTAGAATGCGTGGGCCTACCCGAAATATGGGAAAGAATGTTTACATTTGTCAGAAGAGGCGGAATGGTACATTTATTTGGGGGGTGTAAAGCCGGTACAAGCATTTCCATAGATACAAGACGTTTACACTATGATGAAATAAAAGTAATAAGTATATTTCATCACACTCCGTTGTATTTCAGGGAAGCCTTAAGATTAATTGCGGAAAATGAAGTTCCCGTAGAAAAGTTAATAACGGATACGCTGCCGCTGGAGCGTGCGGAAGAAGGTTTAATAAAACATATGAACGGAAAGGCAATAAAAGTTCTTATAAAACCTGAACTTTAAATTTTACGGGGTATTTTCGCCAATTCGTATTATCAGGATTGCATTATAAAGATGAAATATGACATTCGTCAGATAAAGTAATTTTTCTAAAAAAATTTTTTATAGTATAATGAACATGTATAATTGCCAAAACGGGAAACGGCACTGGATTTGATTGGAATATGGATAAAATATATTCGGAAATAAGAGAAAAAATAGAGCAGGCAGACAGTATTATAATATTTTCGCATGTAAATCCTGACGGAGATACGCTGGGTTCTAACTTAGCTTTAAGTATGGTAATAGAAGAGGAATTTCATAAGAAAGTTGATTCCGTATATGTAGGGAATTTACCGAATATATATTCATATTTACCGTCATTCGGCAGATTTAAAGATGTACAAACAATAAAACCCGATAAGAAATATGATTTGGCAATAGCGGTAGATGTTGCATCAAAAGACAGAATGGTACTCGGTACGAATATATATGATAATTCCGTAAACAAAATAAATATTGATCATCATAAAACCAATGTAGGATATGGTGATATAAATTTAATAGACGGCGATGCCGCTTGCGTGGGTGTCTTACTGTATAAAATGTTTATGGAATGGAACGTAAAAATTACGAAAGACACGGCAAGATGCATATATACATCATTATTAACAGACACGGGCGGATTTAAATATGAAAATACCACATCCGATACATTTATTCTTGCATCTGAACTGGTAAAGAAAGGGGTATCACCCACATACGAATTCAGGTCTTGTTATGAAACGAAACCACAGTCAATGGTACAATTTCAAGCTTATGTCGTAAGCAAAACGATATTTTATAACGGCGGTAAAATAGCATTTGCTAAGATAACAAGAAGCGACATGAGTAAATTTAATGCTACGGATGATTATACAGAAGGTATAGCGGAAACATTAAGGACATCGAAAGATGTGGAAATTGCCGCAATATTAAAAGAAACAAAAGAAGGATATACAAAAGTAAGTCTAAGAAGCAAGACGGTAGACATAACAAAAATAGTTACGGATTTCGGCGGAGGCGGACATACTTTTGCTGCGGGATGTACAATAAAGAAACCTATAGCTATAGCTTTCGATAAATTACTGCAGCGTGTTCAAAGTGAATTAGAATGAGAAAATATATAGAATCCCTAATAAGAAAAATAATAGAACAGGATTTTTGCGGAGTAGCTGCAGAAATGGCTTTCTGGTTTATATTAGGCTTATTCCCTTTTTTACTCTTTTTAACGTCTTTATTTGCCTGGATGGGGAAAAAAACATTAATCCTCCCTATTCTTAATTTCATCAGTAATATAGCACCTAAAGATGTTGCAAGTTTAATAATAAATACGTTAAATGAGGCTATGATTTTTAAGCAGGGCAAATTAATTGCCATATTTGGTCTGATAATAACGATAGCCTTAGCCTCTAATGCAATTGCGGCAATAATAAAGGGATTAAACAGAGCATACGCAATTGAAGAAACAAGAAGTTTTCTATATACCAGAGTATTATCGGTATTAATGGTTTTAATTAACTCTTTATTATTATTTTTAGCCGTAAATTTAATAATACTTGGTAAAGTATTTTTAGATTTTATGTTTGAGTATACAATACTGTCAAAATTATCAATAGATATCATATCGATAATAAGATGGCCCGTATCATATCTGGCACTTGTATTTTGCGCCATAACAAATTATTATATATTACCTTGCCTTGAGGGTAATGAGCGAATAAAATTCAAAAGTGTTTTACCCGGAACATTATTTTTCAGCTTCCTATGGATGTTGGGCTCTTGGTGTTTTTCCCTATATTTAAGTAATTTAAATGCATATAACAAGGTATATGGTTCAATCGGTGCATTTGCCATATTAATGGTATGGCTTTATTATACATCTTTAATAATGCTGATAGGCGGAGAAATTAATTCAAGAATGTATACCAAACTGACCGAAAAAAACGATAATTAAAATCAAATTTAATGCCTGTATTCTCGGAGCCTGAGCAATTGAACGACGGCGAGGAACTAAAAAAAATTCTAAGGCTTAATGGCAAAAAAATTTTTTATTGTTTTTTATAGACGTAAAAGAGGTATTTATTATGAGAATATGCAGCATCACTGATTTTGGATTAAAAGTGATAACAAGAAGAAATAAAAACATAAATAACGATATAATCAGCTTTTCAAAACGACAACCCTCTCCGATATATCTGATAAATAACGACGGATTATATAAACGATATGAAAAAATCAAAGATGCGGCAGCTGCAATTAATACATCTCCAACGTCAGTAATATGGAGCAGAGACA
Source organism: Candidatus Gastranaerophilales bacterium (assembly GCA_947630355.1). Lineage (GTDB taxonomy): Bacteria > Cyanobacteriota > Vampirovibrionia > Gastranaerophilales > Gastranaerophilaceae > Avigastranaerophilus. The sequence continues at coordinate 7,292 of CANRHJ010000098.1, forward strand.
AAAAAATATTGTTATTAAATAAATATATAGTGGTAAATGCCCAAGATGTCGAAAGCACAGAAGAGGACGGCAGCCGCAAAGTACAAGAAGATAAAA
>CANRHJ010000099.1 GCA_947630355.1 Candidatus Gastranaerophilales bacterium
GAACACCCTTATCCGTATAAGCTTCAGTTAACTCAGTTAACGGATTTTCCGGATTTTGAATAACAATTTTTATAGGAAGATTATATTTTTTTGCAAAAGTGAAGTCGCGCTCATCGTGAGCGGGAACAGCCATAACAGCACCTGTTCCGTATTCAGCTAATGCATAATCGGCTGTCCATATCGGGAATTCTTCTCCGTTTAGCGGGTTAATCAAATGAGTACCTAAGGGAACGCCCGTTTTTATTCTTTCGTTAGACAATCGTTCAATTTCAGATATTCTTCTCGCATTTTGTCTGTATGCCTCAACAGCTTCTTTGTTTTCAGGGGTTGTTAATTTTTCTATGTCTTTATATTCGGGGGCAACAACAAGGTATGTAATACCGTATGCAGTATCAGGTCTTGTCGTATAGACAGGTACTTCCAAGCCTTCAATTTCTTTAACTTTAAATCTTAAAATGGCACCCGTTGAGCGGTCAATCCAATTTCTTTGCATGGTTTTTACGCTGTCAGGCCACCCTTTTAATTTTTCTATATCATCTAAAAGCTCTTGTGCGTAATCTGTTATCTTTAAAAACCATTGTGACAAATATTTTTTCTCAACCTGACCGTCACATCTCCAGCACTTACCGTCTATTACCTGTTCATTTGCCAGAACGGTTGCACAATTGTTACACCAATTAACTGCAGCTTCCTTCTTATACGCCAAACCTTTTTTGAACATTTGTATGAAAAAGTACTGAGTCCATTTGTAGTATTCGGGCAGACAGGTTGTAACTTCTCTATCCCAATCTACCATTAAACCGAGTTCCTTTAACTGCTTTTTCATATATGCAATATTATCAAGAGTCCAAGTTTTAGGATTTGCACCATGCTGTATAGCGGCATTTTCGGCGGGAAGTCCGAAACTGTCCCAACCCATCGGATGAAGTACATTATATCCGTTCATCCTTTTATAACGCGCAATTACATCTGATATTGTATAGTTTCTTACATGCCCCATATGAAGTTTCCCTGACGGGTACGGAAGCATTGATAATATGTAGTATTTTTCTTTATCTTTATCGTTATATACTTTATTTAATTTTGTTTCATCCCAGTGTTTCTGCCACTTTTTCTCAATTTCCTGCGGAAAATATCTGTCTTTTAGCACTATTTTTCTCCTAATACCTACGTTAAAAATTATAATCTAAACATAAAAAATATAACAAATTTATTATTTTGAGCTATCTGACCGGCAATTAAATCAAAGATATAACTTTTTAAATATGATTACAGTAAAACTCCCATATCAAAATGTAAGGAATTACAATCGGCGCACCAACTATTGCGACAATTCCCATAGCAACATTTGTACCGGCATTAGCGGCTATTCGCCCTGCAATCTTACCTTTTTTGATGTAATGCCATTTCCCGTCATACATTACTTCAATATTTTCACCGAAATTGCCTGTTTTAAGTTTCCCTATTCTTATATCTTCAAATTTAGCAGCCGTATGCATTCCCGTTTTTAAATCAAAAAGTCCGTATTTCCCGTTCCTGTTTAATTTTAAATATGCGCTGTTGAAACCTAGTTGAGTTATTTCTTCATAGATAAATTCTGTTTGTTCTTCTGCTTTATTGATATTTATAATCCCTAATTTGTTGTTTTTCTTTGCAATATAATATAAATTCCCATCATTCTTATATGCTGATAGTATTTCATCATAAATATAAGGGATTGCATTTTCACTCTTATTTTCTGATGCATTATATTTAATTATGCCGAATTTACCGTTATTTTTAGCTGGTATATAAAATGAATTCATATAATATTCCCATTCATCGGAAATATATTCGGCTCTCCTGATAGCGGGGGCAGTATCTTGTTTTAGATTAATTAAATAATAATTATCATCGGAAACTTGGAAAATTAAGTAGTTTGAATTTACGGGGATAATATTTTTAAAAATAATGCTGTAAGGACAATTGCCGTTTGTATTACAAACTCCCTTTTTCCCGTTAAGAGTAACTATAAATTCATTTTTTTGAAAATATTTTATATCGTCAAATTGAGCGGGGATTATAACATTATCACGTTTATCTTTTACTCCGAACTTATTGTTATCTTCAAGTAAATAAAAATGTTGACCGAGCGCTTTTTCATTATTATTTTTTTCTTCCGCAAAAGTACGGCTACCCGCTTGGCAGATAAATATTATTAAAAAAAAGATAATAAAATTTTTCATATAATTAAATCCTTTATACAATGAGTTTTGGGTTTTATAAAAATTTTAATATTTCATCAGTTTTAATATTTAAGCAGTAAAGATTCTCACAAGTAACTTGACGTTTATTCCATAAGCAAGGACGGCAGTTTGAATTATTTGTTATTGCAATAAAATTATCAGACTCGGGTAATAATTTTTTTTCATCGGTGGGCCCGAATATGGCAATAGTTTTAGTATTTGTTGCAACTCCGATATGCATCGGAGCAGAGTCGGAACATATCAGTATTTCATTTTGATTTATTAATTTAACCAAATCACATATATTTTTTGTTGTACCGTATAAATCGGTAAAATTAGACAAATCACAATCAGTTAAATTTTTCTTTATAGCCGAAATACATTCTTCGTCATCGGGTCCTCCCGCTAAAAATACTTTCTTGTTTTTTAGCAATAAAAGTTTTATTAATTCCGCCCATTTCTCCGGCGTAATTGTTTTAATAATATTCTTTTTAATGCTGATTTTACTGACACCCGGATGTATAAGCACGGAATCGGGGATTTTTGTTATATTTTCCGTTTCTATAACAGGGTTTTCAAACTCCTGATTACATATCGGTTTTATTAAATCAAAATACATTCTTGCAGCATATTGATTTTTGTTCAAAACGACCGCTTTTGTCAATAACACTTCGCTTAAATCAGATGTTTTATAGGCAATTCTTGTTTTAATTCCCGTTAAAAACAACAAGAGAGGTATTAATTTATTTCCGCCCGAAGATATGACCAAGTCATAATTTCCCGTTAGTGCTTTAAAATATAATTTTATTAATTCAATATATTTATTCTTAACTTTTATATTGATGAAAAAATAAGAATCAATTAATTTTGTAAGGTTAAGGAAAGCCGAACTTCTTTGCTCAAGACAAAGAGTTATTTTAGCATTAGGATATTCTTCTTTTAAAGAAGAAATAACGGGGAGAAATAAGATTTCATCTCCAATACCGCCAAAATTAATTAATAAAATATTGTTAAAAGAAGACATATTAAAAAGGCTTTGTTTGATTTAATTTTTTTCTTAACTCTCTGAATCTGGCAATATCTTCCTGCGCCTTGCCTGTTTCTCTAAAAACGACCTGAGTGGAAGGATGAACCATCATAATACAATCGATATGAACTTCCAAAAAGTTATATCTTCTCGGCGGTACATTATTTGAGTTCCTTGCAAGTATTTCAGCATTTGTAACAGCTAAAAATCTTTTATCCTTATCGTTTAATAAGTCTGTTAACTCTCTGTTAGTTTTTGTATATTTTGATACATGAACAGTACCTTTTATTTCATGATCAGCCGTTAATATAATTACCTCAATCGGAACAGTATCTAATTCCTTTGCCATTTTTAAACCTTTTTATAAAATTCACATAATAATTATATTATAAAATTAGAATTTATACCATAATATTAAAATAAAATTTGTGCCTGATGGGAGTTGAACCCACATCTAAAGACTTCGGAGATCTTTGCTCTATCCTGTTAAGCTACAGACACATAAAATAAACCGTTGCCGCACTTTACCTCCGACTCTTCGCCGCCGGTACTCACTTTATTTTATTATAAAAAAATTAAATTCTCAATCCGGCGGAATGAGAAGAACTCTTTTTATAAAAAGTTATTTCATTAAAAATTTTATCAGTTTTTTGTGTTTTCAAATGTTTATACCTCAATAGTTCGGGAGGCGGTTCGCTCACGTCTTTATTATCCGTATTGAATTCTCTGAATATATTTTTATTATCTTTATTAAATTCTATATTTTTTAAACTGTTATATAGATTTTTTCTTTTCAAACTTTCAGGCGTTTCACCGATTTTCTCCAGATACTTTTTATAATTATAAGCTGCCAGTTTATTTTTAACAATCGGCATTAAAAGATAAGAAATAATAATTAAAGAAGATATAGAAACGATTTTTCGCAGTCCTTCAAATTGTCCGACGGTGTCGTCATAAGCACTTTTATTATAAAGTCCTTCAATTTTGTTTTCAGTAGCAGCTTCCGCTTCTATAGCAATATCAAAAATATTTGCAGCAGGCACAGCTTCATTTAAAAAAGGTTTTTGGATGTTTAATTTTTTCCATAATTTTTCGGGCTTTGATTTCATTAATTTTTTTATATAAAGTCCCAAATTACAAACGGCGCCGTACAAAACTTTACGAAACGGCTTTATATAAGAAATATCACCAAGTTCTTGAATTAAGACTCCGCCTGCAGGCGCTATTTTATATTTCAGATTATTTTCCGTAAGTCTTGTAATAAATTGTCCCGACTCTAATTTTTTTTGAACAAAATTATCAATTAAAACGGGCGGAATTAGAGTAAATACCAAATCCAATTTTTTTTCAACTTTTTCCTGCCCGATTAAAAAATCTTTATTTTCTCTGTGACTTTTTTCCAAACCGGCTATCTGGGCATTATGAGCCAAATAAATAGCCAAGCCGTTTAGTAAAATCATGATTAATGCCATATCCGTTGAACGCTTAAATACAAATCCTGAAAATTTATGGCAATATTTATATATAGCATCGGATGATAAATACTTTTTTCTGAATTTATATAAAGGTGCGATAAACACGGTTAAAGATTTTTTTAAATATCTATTCATTTGTCTTTACCCGCTGTTTTTTGACATCTTTGCCAGATATAACATCATAAAGTTCAATTACTTTATTTAATACTTTATTAACTTTTGTTTTTCTTTTATCAATCCAATTATAAATTTTTGAATATCTGGCAGTATAAACGTCAGTTAATGATTTTATCCAGGTTTTATTTTCTTTAATTACCCCCGAGAACAAATCTTGTAAATCGCTTGTTAGAGGGACATCAAAATTTTTATTGGTAAACAAGCACATAATAACAAGAGCTGCAATAGTTCCCAAAACATCATTATAAAGTTTCAGTCTTCTTACGGCTTCTTCATAACCGACTCTTCCTTTATTCATTATTAATTTATTTACTTCATCAGGCAAAAAGTACTTTTTCAAAATATTATCTTTATCAATTGCAATATACTTTTGAGCAATAGAAATAGTGATATTTCTTATTGTAACCCCCGATACGGCTCCCGCAATAATTTTAGCAGCGGATTTAATTGCGGCATCGTGTTTCTTATCATCGTCAACAGTCATAAGTTCTATAGCGGGCTGAATACACAAAGCTGCCATGGATAATATCAATTTTTGTTCGGGCAGACCTATATATTTCCCTGCGACCTTCCCTGTTTTAGCCACTATTTCAGGCATATAAAAGGGATGTTCGGGAAGCTTTTTAAAAGATATTATCTGATTATTTGTTTCACAGTTGGGGGAAGAGAATTCACTATTAACTTTCATAATCTTTTACACCGATTATATTTAGTTGTCTTAAAACTATGGCATTTTTTTATTTGATAAAATATAAAAAATTGTTAATATTTTTTTACATCATTAATTAATAATCGCAAATTTTTATTTGTTTATTTTTGTAAGCGATTAAGGAGCATGCATGAAAATTTCAGCTATAAACGGATTTTATACAAAAATACCAAACAATAAAGTAAACAAAAATCCGAAAAAGAATACGACCTTTAAAGGAATATATATTGATACGGCGGCAAATATAGGTGTTGCAAGAGATGAAGAATCATATATCAGTTTTTTGCGGAAAGATGCTTTATTATTAAATGAAATAGCCTCGAGATATCCAAATCAGGATTGTTTTCTGTGCAGCGGATACAAAGGAAGGCCGCGTCTTGAATACAGAGAGAAGCCGCCAATTGTACAACCCTTTCAAAATACTATGTATAGAGTATACAGGACGGAAGTAGATATAGACGATGAGGAATATCCGTCAATACCGCTTATTATTAAAGAAGATTCACCAATGAATTTTTTAATCGGAGTTCCGTCTTTTATATCAACAAATCCGTCATTGGAATTTACCGTCCAAGCCGGATACGAGGTACATAAAAAAATCCTTGAAAAGAAATATCAAATACTTGATATTGTAGGTAAGAATGAAAGTATAGACTTTGGCGGGGAAACCGTTGTTGACAAAGCGAGAAAAGCAGCGGAGGATGTAGAATATGCCGTAACAAGATTTCTGCTGGAATGTTCGTATGCAGTCTTAACGGACAGAGCTTCTGCAAGACAGATTTATGAATCAAATTATCCGAAAGCTCAAGTAGCTCTTGATGCAAAAAGAAGGCTGGATTTAACTACTCCTTATAAAGATATACCCAAGCCGAAGTCTGATGAAGAAGAACTTGATATATGTAAATATGCACTGAAAAAGTTCCCAAATCTGAAAGAAAACAAGGATAGAGTTGAATATCTTACAAAATACATGTATGACAGAGGTATAATTCTTGAAGACAGCGCAAAAATACGCAGATACTAAAAAAGAGAGCATATCATAAGCCGGATTCTGTTTCTAAACAATCATCTGTCTCGACATTAAGTTACCTTAATGCTCAAGCGATTTTTTTAAAGACGGCGGGTCACCTTATCCTTTAATTCAATCTTGCACCCGAACGGAGTTTACCCGGCAGATACCTCACGATATCTCCTGTAGTCTTTTACACTACCGTTGCACCTGAACCTCATCGGTTGTTTACTTTTCTGTGGCACTGGTCCTGAAGTCGCCTTCGGCGGACGTTATCCGTCGTTCTGCCCTTGGGTGTCCGGACTTTCCTCATATATTACTATACGCGATTGTTCGTATGCTCTCTTAAATATTATATTATAAATTTACATTTTTTTAAATTTATTTATTATGTCTGCAGGTAACTTGATTTTTTGAATAGACATTTGAAATTTTTTCATTTGAGCCAGCTTATCCTGTTCTTCTTCCAAGTTTCTGGTTTTGACATTAATACCATTTAAAGTTTTCTGGAATTCAGATTGGCCTGTCGAGAGTTTCATAATTATATCGTCAATATTATCACAGTTTAATGAATATCTGCTGCATAACGTTTGAGCGGAAGCACCATAAGGCAGATTATACAGCCATCTTACCGAATTTATATCACGTTGGGAAAGTCTTACAACACCGTATTGATGAGGCGTATACATTATATCTCCGGGATTTGGCGAATGTCCCAAACCTATTGCATGCCCGATTTCATGCAATATTGTATGAA
>CANRHJ010000100.1 GCA_947630355.1 Candidatus Gastranaerophilales bacterium
AGGCAGACTCGAAAAGATACCATTTTGACTTTGTTATAGTGGCATCAGGCGGAAAGGGAGAAGGTTTTGAAATAGCAAAATCAACGGGACATAACGTAATAGAGCCCAAACCCTCTCTTTGTGCGCTGGATATAGAGGAAAAGTATTTTTATAAATCCGCCGGAATTACTTTTAAAAATGTTGAAATCAAGGCGGGAAAACATACGTGTTCAGGTGATATGCTTATCGGACATAAATTTATTACGGGACCTTGTGTGTTTAAGATATCATCACTATGTGCGTACGACAATCTGCCCATAGAGCTTACGATAAAACTAACGCATGCCTCAAAAGAAGAAATTGAAAATACAATAAAAAATAATCAAAAAAAGTCAATAAAAAATGTGTTTTCAAACTTTGTCCCTGAAAATTTCATACAGGAAATTTTATGTCATAATAATATTGACGGTTCAAAACAAATCGCTCAAATTAAAAAACGGGAAAAAGAAATACTCATAAATTCTCTGACAGAAATTAAATTACATGTTTTAAAGAGAATAAAAGACTCTGAAATAGTTACGGCCGGAGGAATTGATTTAAATGAAATAAATCCTAAAACTATGGAATCAAAAATAGTTAAAGGATTATATTTCATTGGTGAAATTCTTAATATTGACGGGTTTACAGGCGGATTTAATCTTCAAAATTGCTGGTCAGGTGCGGTTATTTGCTCAAATCAATTTTGAGAGCGGCATATTGAAAAGGTTACAAAACGAGCAAGCGAAGAATGAGCTTTGCGAGATTGTATGCGTAATGAAGTGAAATCTGAGCACTCGTACAGCGACGAGGAGCGAAAGTAATTTCAAGACAGTCGGTGGTAGATTGCGACACCAGATTAAATAATTAACCGTTTGTATCGTCATAATATTCTTCATCTTCATAATACTCATCATTTTCATCGTAAGCAGAGTCGTCTTCATCAACGTCATCAATGTTTTTATTAATAATTTGTCCGTTTAAATTCGGGATTAATAATACTTGAATGACAGAGACAAAGCATGCGGCAATCACTGATACAATCTGTCCGAATTGTCCGAGAATACTAGCCATAGCCCCTGTTAGAGCGCCGATTATAATTAAACATAAGAAATATTCAAAATATAACTTTTTCTTTTCACATCTTAAAACCGATGCTTTTTTTAAATCAAATAAATCTTTTAAATCAAGAGTTCTATAAAATCCGAGTTTTAAAGGAACTATTACGAAATATGATAATAACAATAATGAAACCACACAAACAATAAGTCCGGCGAATGCAATCAACAAATAATTGACTGAAAATGGTATGGATGGTGTAATTGTATGAACACAAGCGTTATATAGAAACATCAGTAAGTATATAAAACTTAATGAGCCTATAAGATACGGTATAAAATAAACAGCTAAAGTAATAACAAAAATGCCGCACATAAGTTTAAATCCCGTAAAGAAAATTGTGTCAATGTTTTTTAAAGAGGGGAAAACATCGGATTTTTGATTTATTTCATTGTTGGAAGCTATTGCAATATAACCATCCGTCACGGCTTGAAAAAGTATGAGTACAAAAAATAAATATAAACCGATATACCAAGAGTATGAACCGTTGATTAATTTTAATGTGCAAACTAATACTGTTGCTTCCAGAAGTATCAAAATTAAAATATAATATAATATATTACTTTTATTATATTTAGATGAGGCAATATCTTTAAATAATTTCTCGAAACTAATGGACATAAAAACCTGCTTTCTTCTTATAAATCTTCCGTAAATTAGTGAATTTTATTATATTGTCTTATTTTGCACAGTTTAGGGATATGTATTCAGTCATCCGCGCATCGGATGCAGGCATATTCCGCTTGTTACGTAACGCAGTGAAGTGCGAAAATCTCTCATGCAAACTATTCTTATTTACAATTAAAGCAGTTTTTTTGCGTTTTGTAAATTTATATTTGAAAAAAAAAATGTTTAAGTTATGATATTATCAGTAATTTTACACAAAAAGGTAGAATATAGTAAAAAAGAGATATATTCTATAATTTTTTATTGTAAAATGTATTTGACAAGAAAAGGTGAAACAATGGGAATTAAAGGAAAAAACGACAGGATGGTAGTTCTTGCGTGTGAAGAATGTAAGAGAAGGAACTACACAACAGTAAAGAACAAAAAGAATTCAAAAGAAAGAATGGAATTAAACAAATATTGTCCGTTCTGCCAAAAGCACGTATTACATAAAGAGACGAAATAGAAGGATTTATAATAGGCGTCCTTAGTTCAGTTGGTAGAACGTCGGTCTCCAAAACCGGATGTCGAGGGTTCGAGTCCTTCAGGGCGCGGATTATGAAATATTAAAAATGGAAAAAATAATACAATATTTTAAAGGAGTAAAATCAGAATGGGGCAAGATTACCTGGCCGGAAAGAAAACAGGTTATTGCTCAAACCGTAATAGTATTGGTAATAGTTATAGCATTTACCATATATACATACGGGCTTGATATACTCTATATGGGTCTGGTTAACATCTTTCATTTAAAAGCATAAACGAGTGTGTACAAAGATAGGAAATATTTAATAATGGCAAAAGATAATCAAGAAATTGTAGAACATTTAGCAGATATGGAACTTGGACAGGACGGTATAGTTTCCGAAGAAAAGCAAACAACCAAAAAGGGAACAAAGAAACAAGAAACGACAGCCGAAGTTAGTGCCGAACCAAAAGAAACATCTTCGGAGTCTAAATTACCAAAGAAAAGATGGTATATTGTTCATACATACTCCGGTCACGAAAACAAGGTAAAGGTAAACCTCGAAAAACGTATCGAGTATATGAATATGGCTGATAAAATTTTCAGGATAGAAGTTCCTCAAAAAACCGTTACAAAAATGAAAGACGGGAAAAAGACAGACAGAGAGGAAAAAATATTTCCGGGTTATGTACTCGTAGAAATGATAATGGATGATGATTCCTGGTACGTAGTAAGACATACGGCAGGAGTTACAAAATTTGTGGGTTCAAGTAAAAAACCTATTCCCGCAAAGGATAGCGAAATAAAGAAAATAATTCACAAATCACAAAATCAGGTAACGAAAGTAGAACTTGACGTTAAAGCAGGCGATAAGGTCAGAATTATATCAGGTCCGTTCTCAGAATTTATCGGTGATATAACGGAAGTATATCCCGATAAGTCAAAATTGAGAGCAATGGTATCAATATTCGGACGTGAAACACCTGTTGAACTTGAATATAAACAAATACAAAAAATCTGAAAATACACAAAAGTGGAAGGAAGTAAAATTCCGCCATTACCACGAAAGGAGAAAACAAAATGGCAAAGAAAGTTGTAGGAAAAATAAAACTACAAATTCAAGCGGGTAAAGCAAACCCCTCACCGCCGGTTGGTCCTGCTTTAGGTCAACACGGTGTAAACATAATGGAATTCTGCAAACAATTCAACGCGAAAACTGAATCACAGGCAGGATACATCATTCCGGTAGTTATAGATGTTTATGAAGACAGATCATTTTCATTTGTAACAAAATCACCGCCGGCTGCAGTATTAATTAAAAAAGCAATTAATTTAGCTAAAGGCAGTGCAACACCAAATAAAACAAAAGTAGGGCAAATCACAAGAGCTCAGCTTGAAGAAATAGCAAAAACAAAGATGGAAGACCTTAATGCTACTTCGCTTGATGCTGCAGTAGAAATGATTAAGGGTTCTTGCAGAGCTATGGGTGTTACTGTAGCAGATTAATTGATTACTAAAACAGTGGAAGCAGTATTGCGTTATGACCACAAAAGGAGAAAAAATGTCAAAATTAACAAAAAAACAAAAGAAAATAGTTGAAATGATGGAAGGTTTTAATCAACCTTGCCTAAATGCTGCTGATGCATTACAAAAATTACAGGAAGTATCCAAAGAAACTTGTAAATTTAATGAAACAGTTGAATGTCATATGTCTTTAGGTATAGATGTAAAGCATGCCGATCAACAAGTACGTTCAACAACAGTATTGCCTGCAGGTTTGGGTAAAACAGTCAGAGTTTGCGTTATTGCAAAAGGTGCAAAAGCAACTGAAGCAAAAGAAGCCGGTGCTGATGAAGCCGGTGCTGAAGAAATCATTGATAAAATAGCAGGCGGATGGTTTGAGTTTGATACCTTAATTGCAACTCCTGATTGTATGGGTATGCTCGGTAAATTAGGTAGAGTTTTAGGCCCTAAAGGTTTAATGCCAAACCCGAAAACAGGAACGGTTACATTAGATATAGCAAAAGCCGTAAAAGATGCCAAAGCAGGTAAAGTCGAATTCAGAGCTGACAAACAAGGTATGATTCACGTGCCGATTGGTAAAATCCAGTTTTCACATGAAGACTTGGTAAAAAACTATATTGCATTGGCAGATGCGGTTTTAAGAGCAAAACCTTCATCTTCAAAAGGTAATTACTTAAAGTCTGTTTATTTAACTACAACAATGGGGCCAAGCATTAAGTTAGATGCAAAAAATGTTGCGGCTGAAGTTAAAGAAAATATTCAATAGGTAAATTTACTTATTTTAAGTTATAATAGAGTATATCATTTTTTGTGATATACTCTATCTAATATATAGTGTTGCACTTTGCCGCCGACTCCTTGCCGCCCTGCAAGTGCTCACTTTTTAAAATTGCCGCTCAAAAATTTCGCTCACGTTCCTTATCACGAAATTTTCCGGGACAATATTTTAGGGAGATTATTTGTGGAAAACGAAAAAAAAATAAAAGAAAAAACATTAAAAGAAAAAATACAGATAGGTATTTTGATTAAGGGATTAAAATTTTTCTTCCTTACAGAACAGCATTTATTAAAAATAAAGAATATTAATTATCCTAAAAATCAATTTATATTTTCGATGTGGCATTGTCATCAGTGTTTGGTGTACGGAGTAGAAGATAAAACAAAGTTTTATGCATTAATAAGTGCATCAAATGACGGTGAAATTATTGCGAAGGCAGCTGAATGTCTTAATATAAAGTCTGTTCGAGGTTCAACCAACAGGAGGGGTGTTGCAGCTTCTTTGGAATTAATTGAAAAATTAAAAGAAGGAAACTCGGTCGGAATAATGGTAGATGGTCCAAGAGGACCTAAAGGTAAAGTTAAAGACGGCATAATTAATATCGCCAAACTTTCAGGAGTTCCTATTGTTCCTGTTGCTTGGTATTCTAAGTCAAGGCTGTTTTTTGAATTGAATACATGGGATAAATTTAAAGTTCCGATAGGTCCTTGTCAAACCGTTGCACTCTATGGCGAACCTATTTATATACCCTCAGAACTTACAAAAGAAGAAACTAAACTTTTATGTCAAAAGGTTGAGGATGAAATGAACCTTTTGCAGAAAGACCTTGAAGAGAATTACGATAAATATCTTATGCAATAAAGTTCCGCAAAGTCTGTAAATGATAAGAAGGATTAAAGATAAATATAGAAATAAGAACAAAAAAAGACCTCTTAATTTAAGAGGTCTTTTTATATATAACTAAGAAATTCTTTGGAACATATACCCTATTCCGCGAGCCGTTAATATTAACTCGGGATTAGCAGGGTCTGTTTCCAGTTTTGAACGCAATCTTGAGATATGAACATCAACAACTCTCGTATCAATTCTGTGATCCGGCGGGTATGACCAAACATGCTGCAAAATTTCATTTCTTGAATATGCTTGACCCGAATTATTAACCAATAATTCCAGCAGGCTGAATTCCATACCTGTTAATCTTATACGTTCATTTTTTCTGAATACTTGTCTTCTTGCGGTATCAATTCTGATGTTGCCCGTTGTAATAACATTTTTAGCTATTTTGCTTGTAGGCGCACTTACTTCTTTTGTGTTAGTTCTTCTTAAAACAGCTTTTACCCTTGCTTCAAGCTCTTTCGGGCTAAACGGTTTTATAACATAGTCATCTGCACCGAGTTCAAGTCCCGTAATTCTTTCGGAAACATCTCCCAATGCGGTAAGTATGATAATAGGAACATCGGATGTTCTTCTTATTTCTCTTGTAACACCGTAGCCGTCAACTTTGGGCATCATTACATCCAATACAATTAAGTCCGGATTATGCTTATTAAATGCAGCAATTGCTTCTTCTCCGTCCGTTGCAGTTATTATTTCATAGCCAATCATACTCAGACGTGCTTCTAAAATTCTTCTGATACTTGCTTCATCATCGGCTACCAATATTTTTTGATGTGCATCTTGTTCGATTTGTGCTTCGTTATTTTCTGTCATTTCAGACCCCTCAACATAAATTTTTATTACCTTTGTTTACATTATATTACAAAATATAAAATTTTCAAAATATTTCTTAAAAAAACATAAAATAAATTAATATATTTTTGTTAAAATTCCCTTTTTATATTTGATTTTTTATTAATTTTATACAATGATTTTACTATTGTATTTTGGAATTGAGGTTATTTTATGAAATGAAAGATTTGTTGTCAAAATATAAAAATCAAAATGAATTATTTGCATATCTGTCTATAACTATTGCTGTTCTTTTATACGGAACAACACTTACGGCAACAAAAATATGCTTGGAATATTATTCTTCCGCACAGCTTATGTCTTTTAGATTAATAATATCAGCACTTTTATTTATACCGTTCATTTTTACCATTTATAAAAATATCAAAATAGAAAGAAAACATATAAAGCTTATTCTTTTAATGATGCTTTGCGAACCGTGTTTATATTTTATTTTTGAAACAAGTGCCTTGAAGTATACAACCTCCGGCCAAGCAGGAATTGTAAACTCTTTAGAACCGGTAATTTTAGTTATCGGCGCAAGATTAATTTTAAAAGAAAAGTTCATGAAAATTGTATATTTTGGGCTTTTTATTTCAATATTAGGTTCTGTTTTATTGAGTTTGTCATCGGATGTATCGGAACTTGCTCCAAATCCGCTCTTGGGCAATTTCTTAGAATTAATTGCAATTATATTAACCGATACGTGTGTAATTACCACAAAATACTTAATGGAAAAATATCCGCCGTTTTTCCTCGCGGGAATTTCCGTTGTAGGCGGTGCTATATTTTTTACCGTACTGAATATAATAATGCACGGTTCTTTCACTCCGGTATTTAATACAAGCATTTTTCTCGTTATTTATTTGGGAATTCTCTCTGTTGTAACATACGCATTATATAATTTTGCGATATGTACGCTTCCTGCCGGGAAATTTTCACCGTTTTTGTTTTTATTACCCGTAG
>CANRHJ010000101.1 GCA_947630355.1 Candidatus Gastranaerophilales bacterium
TTTGAAGACAATTCAACTGTTGAGATAGGTGAAGATTGTTTGTTTGCCGCAAATATAAACATAAACTGTTCCGATAATCATACGATATATGATAAAGACAGCAAAGAAATACTAAACTGGGGCAAGTCGGTAAAAATAGGCAATCACGTATGGATAAGCAGGGATGTTACGATTTGCAAAAATACTGAAATACCTGATAATTGTGTAATAGGAGCCGGTTCGGTAGTTACGAAGTCGTTTAAAGAGCCTAACTGTATAATAGCGGGCGCACCTGCAAGGGTTGTAAAACAAAATATTAACTGGTCTGAATTAAGACCAAATCAGTATATAAAACAAAATTAATTATTTAAAAAAGTTTAAAAAATCCTTCATTATTTTTGCATTTTATGAATCCCGACTTTTAATATACCGTTTTTCTCTTTGAATGGTAAAACAAAAGCGTTTTTAAAGGTTTTAAAATTTATATTTTCCCCCCGCTGAAATTTCATTTAAACAGTGGGATTTATTAAAATACTTATATTCGTTATTTATTTTAAACTTTCTTTAATTCTTTTTATATACTCTTTTATATCGTAATATTTAGTTATATAGCGTTTTCTCTTTTTACCGAAGTAAATTTTTCTTAGAATATTATACCTGCATTCTGTAAGCTTTAGTTTTAAAATATCACTATATTTCAGACGTACGGATTTGCCGACAAAACCGTCTTCATTAAATATTGGACTTGGCATTTTATTAAATGGTTTATTCCCTTTTTCAATAATATGTATAAGAAAATCATCCAATTCCTGTTGTTTATTAAATTTATAACTCTCTCTCATTGCAGGTTCTCTGAGCATTTTAAGGTATTCTTCATCGTTGTTATCAAGTTCTTTTACTCTTTCAATAACTTCATCAAAACTGTTATAATCAGCGCAATTTATGAAGGCTTTAGGATTAAAGTCTCTTGTAACTTCAGGGTCGCCCCAATAGATAGGAATTGTATTGGCTGCAAATGCCTGAGCAATTTTTTCCGTTGTGTAACCATTGTAGCTGTTATTCTCAAATGCGATAGTAAATTTATAGTCTTTTTGAAATCTTAATTTACTTTCTTTATATGTTTCACCGGGTTTATCAAGGATTTCATTAGGCATGTTGTTTAAAACCTTTCCGGGACAATCAATGTGTTTATATTCAGAGAGCTTTTGGCAGAATTCTTTTCTTATTTGACAGCCTATACCGGTTGCTTCCGAGGTATATATAAAATTACAGAATTTTCTTTTTGCCATATCATCCGTAATATTTGATTTATCATTCATTTTTTCGTCAACTTCATAGAAATAAATCGGGTATCTATGGTATCTGTCTTCAAAATTAATATAATCAAACCCCATAGCATAATCACACTGATTAAAATTAGGTGCTACTACTTCGCCCGTAAAATATATTTTTACGCAATTATTATACTTTTTGAAATTATCGCCGAAAACGGTATAAAACAGAAAATCGGGTTTTTCAGTTATAACCAAATCATAATATTGTTCCAACCGTTTGATATAACGATGATTATACCAGCTTACGTATTTCCCTATATAATTGCCGGGCATATCCGTGAAGTTAATAAATATACGTTTTTTATCTTTAAGCTTTAGTTCATCGTTAAACAGTTCAAGTTCGTGCTGTTTTTCAATAATTTTAGAGACTAATACCGCGACGGATTTTTTAAATAACAAACTTTCATGGCTTTTTTGACCTTCCTCACTCCACCAGTCTGTTTCAAAATTTCCATAAGGATGCGGAAGTTCTATTATTTCTACATTATTTTCATCGGGAGATTTTAATTTTGATTTAAAGAAATCAAGAATAATTAATTTAAATCCGCCTGAAAGTCTTCTTCCCCCCCCCCGTTTGTTCGTTTTGAATTGTGCTTAATATCTTATACAGGTTATTTATATCAAATTGTTTTATTTTTTTATGAGAACTAAGTACAAAATAAATAAAATTATCACTGCATAAAGTTTGTTTAAAATTTTCTATACGTTTTGAAAATCTTTCAACTAATTTATCTTTTTGAGATGCATCACAATCTATGTCGTGGTTATATCTAATGTGATATTTTTTGTTTACCCATAATGAAATTTTTTTGTCAAAATATAAATCATCAAAATAGTCACTAAAGTCGTTGTTTAGAATTCTGGGCAGGGAGGCTGTTCGTGTTATACACAAATCAAAAGGCATTGTTAATTCACCCTGAGCTTTGGTAGGCTTTAACCCGTAGTTTGTTAATATTGTCTTAGGGAAACAATTTCTTCCGAGTGATACTATTTTGTAACTTTTTTTCATTACTGTTTTTCCTTATTCTATTTATAGTTTGATAAAATTCTTTGACAATCTTCATACTTTTTTTTGTAGTGTTTTCTTTTCTTTCCGAAGGTTATTTTCCTCAAAAATTTATATAATTTTATCTTATTTTTAATATACTTTAAATATGAATTCATGTCATTAATTACATTTAAAGGTCCCACAAAACCCAATTCATTGATTATTGGGTATAAAGGATTTTTGTTATAAGGTTTATTGCCTTTATTTATTATATGAAGTAAATAATCTTCCAGTTCTTTATTCCTGTCAAAATTATAAGTAGGAACAACACAAGGTTCCATAAGCATTTTAAGATACTCTTCATCATTGTTATCAAGTTCTTTTACTCTTTCAATAACTTCATCAAAATTGTTATAGTCGTTGCAATTAATGAAGGCTTTCGGATTAAAATCCTTTGTGATATCAGGGTTTCCCCAATATATCGGAATTGTATTTGCCATAAACGCATGGGCAATCTTTTCCGTTGTATAACCGTTTAGTTGTGCATTTTCAAAAACAATTGTGAATTTATATTTTCTTTGAAAATCAATTTTGCCTAACGAATAATTACCTTCTCTCGGAGAAATGGAGTTTTCGGGCATATTGTTCAAAACCTTACCGGGACAATCCACACGTTTATATTCATTTGACAATTTAATACAAAATTCTTTTCTTAATTTTGAGCCATACCCGCCTTGATCGTTTACATGTATAAAATTGCAAAATCTTCTTCCGGCATATTCGTTTGTTATATGTGATTTATCCAGTATTTTTTCATCAAACAGCGGGAAATAATTAGGCCATCTTAAGTTCCTGTCGCCAAATTTTATATCGTTAAAAGAAATAGAATAATCACATTGATTATAATTCGGGATTATAGGCTCCCAGTTAATATATATTTTTGTACAATCCTTATAATTCATATATTCATGACCAAAACAGGTGTAAAAAAGAAAATCAGGTTTATCCGTAACTATTACTTTGAAATGTTTACTTAAAATCTTAAATATAAAGTTATCATATTTCGTAAATTTCGAAGAATTCATAAAAGGAGGGAAATCAACAAAATTAACAAAAATTTGTTTTTTTCTGAAGCCTTCGTCAACGCCTTTATATAGTATTAATTTATGTTTTTTTTCTATAACTTGTTTTACTGCGGATATAATTGATTTTTCAAAATTAATACTGTCTTCGCTATATCTGAATTTATCACTCCACCAAGCTGCTGAGAAGTTTTCATACGGATGTTGAATTGATACAATTTCCATATTTTCGACTTTAGACTTTAGATTTGAATTGAAAAAATCCAAAACTATAAGTGTAAATTTATTTTCATACCCCCCCCCGTTAAGTATGAGAAGAAGATTGTATAATTTATCAACTTCATCTTGTTTTAATTTTTCATCCGATGTTACGGTAAAATAGAAGTAGTAATCTTCCTTTATTATTTTTCTAAAATTTTCTATACGATTTTTATATCTTTCAATCAATTTTTCTTTGTTATCTTCATCGCAATCACGATCATGATTATAGAAAATATTATATTTTTTGTTATACCAAGAGCATTGATTATAATTATATTCAAGGTCATCAAAATAATCCGCAAAATTGTTTTTAATAATTTCAATAACCGAATTAATGGGAGTAACACATAAATCAAACGGTAAGGATAATTCACCTTCACTTTTTGCCGGTTTAATGCCATTTTCCGTTAAAATTCTTCTTGAAAAGCAATTTCTGCCTAATGAAATGATTTTATAATTACCGTTTTCGTCCATAAATACTCCTTTATTTATAATAATACCGCTTAAGCGTGCCGTTTATTTCATTTAATTTTGCTTTATACTGTTTGCGTTTTTTACCAAAAGAAAACATTTTAAGCAATTTGTATTTTACTTTTTCCGATTTAAGAAATTGTTTATAATAAGTATCATCTGAAAATTCTTTTATTTCTCCGGCATATCCGTATTTATTAATGTAAGGATTGGGATTTTTATAAAAAGGTTTATTACCCTTTTTGATAATGCCCAATATAAAATCCTCAAGCACTTGTTTTTTATTAAAGTTATAATCTTCTCTCATTGCAGGTTCTCTGAGCATTTTGAGGTATTCTTCATCGTTATTGTCAAGTTCTTTTATTTTTTCAATAACTTCATCAAAATTGTTATAATCAGCGCAATTTATGAAGGCTTTAGGATTAAAGTCTCTTGTAACTTCCGGATCGCCCCAATAGATAGGAATTGTATTTGCCATAAATGCCTGAGCAATTTTTTCCGTTGTGTAACCATTGTAGCGGTTACTTTCAAACGCGATAGTAAATTTATAATTTTTTTGAAAATCCAACTTCCCTTTTGCAAAGTTACCGCTTCTCGGAGAAATGGAGTTTTCGGGCATATTGTTTAAAACCTTACCGGGACAATCCACTTTTTTGTATTCCGAAAGTTTTTTACAAAACTCTTTTCTTAAAATTGCACCTTCTCCGCTTGAGTCATTTGAATATATCAAATTGCAGAATTTACGTTTTGCATAATCTTGTGAAATCATGCTTTTGTCTTGTGCCGTTTCTTCCATAACTCTAAAGTATAGGGGATATCTTAAATACCTGTCTTGGAAATCAATATTGTCAAAAGCAATTGCGTAATCGCACTGGTTAAAATTAGGCGCAATAACTTCTTCCGTATAGAATATCTTTACACAATTTTCGTATTTCTGATATTCGTTTCCAAACATTGAATAGAAAAGGAAATCCGGTTGTTCGCTGATAACTATATTATAATATTTCGATAAAATATCGTTTAAATGATTACTATAGGGCGTAAATCGTCTTGACATCATATACGGCTGCGGAAAGTCTTTGAAATTAATAAAAAGCTGTTTTTTATGAGATATTTCACTTCTATTTGTATATATTGATACTTTATGCACTTTTTCAATAATATCTTTAAGTGCGGATACAACTTTGTTCTCAAAAATTTTAACCGCTTCATTATTTCTTATTCTGTCATCCCACCATTCTTGCGCAAAGTTTGTATAAGGACTCTCAAGCGACACAATCTCACAATTCGGATGCGATGAGGTTATTTGAGAATTAAAAAAGTCAAAAATAACTAATTTAAAATTACTTATAGTATCTTCCCCCCCCCCATTACACGTTATTTTAGTCAATGATGCATATAGTAAATTCGCATCAGCTTGAGCCAGCTTTGTATTGCCTGCAAATACAAAATATATAAATTTTTCGGATGAAGATATTAAATTCCTAAAATTTTCTATCCTTTTTTTATATCTTTCCGTAAATTTTTCTTTTTGCTCATCTGTACAATCAGTATCGTAATTATATATAATTTTATATTTTGAATTAAACCAATTATAAGTATTTAAATTGTATTCAAGGTTTTTGAAATAATCAATAAAATTGTTATTTAAAATTTCAATTAGAGATTTTATTGGTGTTATACAAAAATCAAAAGGAACGGATACTTCATTATCCGCCTTTGAGGGTTTAAGTCCATATTCCGTAAGAATTTTTTTTAAAAAACAGCTTGAACCTAAAGTTACAATTTTATAATCATTATTTTCCGTCATCGAAAATCCCTTTCAATTTTTCAAATACTAATTCCTTAATCTCTTTAACTGATTTGTTTAACATTGGTTTTATAGATTTATCTTCCAAAACATAATTTATGCTTTTAAGTAATTCTTCTTCGGTGAAATTATTTTTATTAAACATTAAGTTCTCTTTAAAATCAAATAATTTATATAATCCTTCAAATTTACCCTGATAAACGAAACTAATCGGAGCAACACATTTACTGAGGGCGGAAATAGCCAGATGCATTCTGGTTGTTATAATTAAATCCGTCATGGCCGCGATATGTTTTACTTCGGCACCGTTTGAGATGTTAAATGCATTAATACATTCAATCGGATTATCCTGTGATTTGAATTCATCTTCAATGATTTTTGCGAATTCTTCATCGGAATATTTATCCTCGTAAACTCTTTTATCGTGCGGTAAAATAACCACCAATATATTGCTTAAAGATTTAAGTGCGTTTTTAATCTTTGCTAAATAAGGTTTATAGTCCTCTTGCTTTGAAGAGGTAAGATGAATACCTATTATTCGTTTACCGTTTTCTTTCTCTTTTTTGAGCGTATTATAAAGATTATTGCAATATTCACCGTAATCATATAACGTTTCGTCAAACAGAAATGCGATATCCGCGGTTTTGTTTAAATTCTTACAACCCAGTTTTTCAAGACGATTATAAGAAATCTCATCGCGTACATTTAACATCGC
Organism: Candidatus Gastranaerophilales bacterium; assembly: GCA_947630355.1. Lineage (GTDB taxonomy): Bacteria > Cyanobacteriota > Vampirovibrionia > Gastranaerophilales > Gastranaerophilaceae > Avigastranaerophilus. The sequence goes on from CANRHJ010000101.1 coordinate 6,641, forward strand.
ATACTCGGAAACTTGTTTTATTCTCTTTGTGATTTCCGGATAATTTTTATCGTTGAAAGAAAAAGCGTTGATAACAACATTCACTTTGCCGTTGAAATGTGCTGTATCCATATAATTATAATATTTTAGAGAACTATCAATGCCGCATCCTCCGTCAAGTATGTCGGCTCCGACTATATACAATGTCTCAATGCCCGAAACAATCCTTCTAAACAGCCTGCTTGGTTTCCAACCATTTTTTGTATCGTATATCGGTACATTTATTCCGTATTTAATTAAATCACCTTTTTCTTCATAGTTTCCCGGCATGAATATGGATATCTCTGCATCGGGTTTTATTTTTCTTATATTTTCTATTAAGGATACAATCATATATTGGTCGCCAAATGAACCGAATGAGTAGTCCGGCGGAATTATTAATATTTTACCTTTTCTGTTAACGGGCAAAAATCTAAAAAATGCGCTTAGCTTCACATAGGCTTTATACAGTT
>CANRHJ010000102.1 GCA_947630355.1 Candidatus Gastranaerophilales bacterium
GAGATATTGTTTCAGACCTATGTGCAGGATTGGTTGGTGGACTGGGTATAGCACAAGGAGCAAATATCGGGAAAGAATATGCGGTGTTTGAACCTGTTCACGGAAGCGCGCCGGACATAAAAGGACAAAATAAAGCAAACCCGACTGCACTTTTATTATCTGCAATTGAAATGCTTAAACATATAAATCAAAAAGATACAGCTGAAAAAATAGAAAAAGCCTTATTTAAAACAATTTCAAACGGAAAGGTTTTAACTCCGGATTTGGGCGGGAGTGCAGCATCGCACGAATATACTCTTGAAATTATAAAAAATTTATCAAATTTAACAAATTAACATTAAAAATTAAACATTTTCCATAATCAAATTTACATAACTTTACACTCTTTTTTTTATTTCTAAAGTTTTTGTCAATTATTCCGATAAAGATATAGTAAACAAGAAAAGGAGTATTGGTATATGGATTTAAACAATTTAAAAGTTGGATTTGCAAATTATCTGGAAGAGAAAAACAACAAAGGCAAGAATCAATCCTACCTTAAGGATGATTCGGACGTAAGTATCTTTATGCACGCGCAGGAATTCAAAGATTACTTACAGGAAGAGTTAAATGCGAACCCGGATATTCTCTCAAAAGATATTAGTGAAATTTTAAACATGAAAATTGTTAACGGACAATTAGTTGACCCCGAAGAAGAAAACGAAAAAGGGAATGGAAAATCATTTGATATCAGCGATATTTTAAACACAATATTTGCTGATGAAACCGCAAAAGGTGTTATTGACAATGACGGCAGCGGTGATTTAAACAGAGATGAAATTACCGAGTTTGTAAAAACCATAGGCGGTTATGACGATGATAATTCGGATGTTTCACTGGAAGATATATTTTCTGCAATAGATGATATAGCAAACGGAACATTTAACGCAGAAGGTAATGAAAATGCAATCGGATTTGGAAAACTTGAAGGAAACGAAGAAGAAGCTCAAGAAGAAGGCGCTGCTGAAGCTGCACAAGGCGGAGGCGGAAGCGGCGGAGCACAAGCAGCTCAAGGCAGCGATGCGGCAGAAGAAGCTAAAGGTGAAGAAGGCGCTGCTGAAGCTGAGGAAGCGGGCGATGCTCAAGGAGCTTCATCGGGAAGTCCTCAACAAGGTTCGCCAAGTATAGGAAATGCTGTTGACGGTTCTGAGGAAATTTCAAAGAAAGATCTCAGCAAATTAACGGAACCGGAACTTGAAACCGAACTGGATACCGCTCAAACGGATTTATCCGATAAACAAGAAGCTTTAAATGCCATTTTGGATGGTTCAGACCCTGAATTACAAAATCTTCAGGCACAAGTGGATGAACTCTACGCAACATATCAAGAACAGCTTAAAGAAGTTGACGAAGATATGGCTAAACAGTTAGATGAATTCGTTACTCAAATTTCTGAGAAAGAAACGGAAATAAATGACAAAGATGCGCAAATTGCGGATAAAGAAACTGAAGTTTCAGATTGTCAATCAAATTATGACAATGCCGTAAGTTCAAGAGAAGAAGTGGAAGAAGCTTTATCTTCGGCACAAAGCACCGATACATCCGAAATGGATGAGGAACAAGCTGCACAAGTTCAAGCTCAAGTTGCGGAATTAGAATCGCAGCTGGAAGAAGCAAAACAAGCTGAAGCTGAAGCGGAAGAAGCTCTCACAAAAGCTCAGGAAGAATTACAATCTTTGAACGAAGAACGTAATCAACTTCAGGAAGAATTAGATGAATTAAATGAGCAAAAAAGTGAACTTGAAGAAGAAATCAGAGAAAAACATGCCGAAGTCCAAGAAGCACAAGAAAATTATAATAATGCAAAACAAGAATACGACACAACAAAAGACAATAAAACTATGAAAGCTAAAGCGGCTGTTGAAGAGAGCCAAACTTATGTCAATGATATAAAAGAGGCTTTAAATAAAATAAAAACCGAAGAAAAAATAAACAAGGCATTTTCTTCTTCTTCAACAAGACAAGAAAAGGAGTAATGGCAAAATGGATGTAAGTAATTTAAAAATTGGATTTGCAAATTATCTGCAAGAAAAAAACAAAGACGAAAATCAATCATATGCCAGAAATGATTCAGATGTAAGTATATTTATGCATGCAAAGGAATTCAAAGATTACTTACAGGAAGAATTAAACGCAAATTCAGACATTCTCTCAAAAGGTATCAATGAAATATTAAACATGAAAATTATTAACGGACAATTAGTTGATCCCGAAGAAACTGAAAAGAAAGAAGGGGATGAACAAAATTCCGAAGGTCAATCATTTGGTATCAGCGATATTTTAAACGCAATATTTTCCGATGAAACAGCAAAAGGTATTATCGACAATGACGGCAGCGGCGATTTAAACAGAGATGAAATTACCGAGTTCGTAAATACTATAGGCGGTTATGACAGTGATAATTCAGACGTATCGCTGGAAGATATATTCACTGCGATAGATGATATAGCAAACGGAAAGTATAATAAAGAAGATGATGATGCAAATAAGCTTGGACTGCGAGTAAGACTTGAAAACGACGATACTGAAGCGGAAGAAAGTCAAGAAGCTGAAGCGCCTCAAGCTAGCTCCGGTTCGGCACCATCTTCAGGTTCAGCTCAAAGCGGCGGCGCAAATAAAGCAGAAAAAAGCAGCGCACCCGAACAGGCTCAAAGCAGTTCGGCGAAACCCGCTCAAAGCAGCTCATCACAAGGAACTTCACCTGAAAGTTCTCAGAAAGAATCCCCAAGTATAGAAAATGCAGCCGAAGCTTTTCAGAGAATTTCAAAGGAAGATTTGGGCAAATTAACCGAACCGGAACTTGAATCCGAAATGAATAATGCTCAAACAGATTTATCCGATAAGCAAGAAGATTTAAATGCAGCCATAGACGGTTCAGACCCTGAGTTACAAGATCTTCAGGCACAAGTGGATGAACTTTACGATACATATCAGGAACAACTTAAAGCCGTTGATGAAGAAATGGCTGAACAATTAGATGAATTTGTTACGCAAATTTCCGATAAAGAAACGGAAATAAATGACAAAGACAAGGAAATTGCGGATAAAGAAACTGAAATTTCCGATTGTCAATCAAATTATGACAATGCCGTAAGTACAAGAGAAGAATTGGAAAATGCTTTATCTTCGGTTCAAAGCACTGACACATCCGAAATGGATGAAGAACAGGCTGCACAGGTTGAAGCTCAAGTTGCTGAATTAGAATCACAAATAGAAGAAGCAAAACAAGCTGAAGCGGAAGCGGAAGAAGCTTTAACTACTGCTCAGGAAGAATTAAAATCTTTAAATGAAGAACGTAATAATCTTCAGGAAGAATTAGATGAATTAAACGAGCAGAAAAGTGAACTTGAAGAAGAAATCAGTGAAAAATATCCTGAAGTTCAAGAAGCACAAGACAGTTATAATGAAGCAAAAGAAGAATACGACACAGCTAAAGACAATAAAACAATGGAAGCTAAAGCGGCTGTTGAAGAAAGCCAAACTTATGTCAATGATATAAAAGAGGCTTTAAATAACATAAAAACCGAAGAAAAAATAAACAAGGCTATGTCAGCTGAACCAAAATCAAAAGCATCACCTGTCGGAGAAGCAGAAAATACATCAGAAGTTAAGGATACAGAAAATGCAGGAAATGCTGGAAAACCCAAATCCGGATTTGATTTGTACAATAAAGAAAGAGGTCAAAAACTTGCGGATGCGGCAAATAATTCAAAATATGCCCAAACATCAGAGGCAGGCGGATATTGCGCAACCGGTGTAAGTAATATTGTAAAAGAAGCATTCGGATACAGATTGAAAGGCAACGGCTGTGACTGGGCACACAACCTTGAAAACAGAGATGACTGGGTTGAAGTTACCGATGAAGTTTCTTTAGATGACCTAAAGAACCTGCCCGCAGGTGCTATAATAAGCTGGAGTGAATATCCCGCAAGCTCTGATCATAAAGCAAATCCATACGGCCACGTTTGTATTGTCGACGGTAACGGATATGAAATAAGTGACTTTAAAATGAAAGTATGGACAGGTTATGCAAAAAGAGGTTCCACTTTTAGAGTATTCTTACCAAAATAGTTATTCATAACAAAAAAACAGCTTACTAAAAGTAAGCTGTTTTTTTATATTTTTGAATTATTAATGAGCAATTAATGCAAGTAAAACACCCGCTGCAACAGCAGATCCGATAACACCTGCCACGTTTGGTCCCATTGCGTGCATAAGCAAGAAGTTTTGAGGATTTTCCTCCATACCCACTTTGTTGGAAACTCTTGCCGCCATCGGAACAGCGGATACTCCTGCCGAACCTATTAACGGATTGATTTTTTCTTTTAAGAATAAGTTCATTATTTTAGCCATTATAACACCTGCTGCCGTAGCTAATGAAAATGCAATAATACCAAGTAATAATATTTTCAGAGTTTCAACAGTTAAGAAGTGGTCTGCCTGCAATTTTGAACCTACCGTTAAGCCTAAAAATATAGTAACTATGTTAATTAAGGCATTCTGCATGGTATCGGATAATCTGTCTGTAACTCCGCATTCTTTACATAAATTACCGAATGTTAAAGCTCCGACAAGAGGGCAAGCCGAAGGCAGGAATATCAAACAAAGGACTAAAACTACAAGAGGGAAAACGATTTTTTCACGTTTTGAAACTTCTCTTAATTGCGTCATTTGAATTTTACGTTCTTCTTTGGTTGTTAATAATCTCATAATCGGAGGTTGAATAACAGGAACCAAAGCCATATAAGAATATGCGGCAACCGCGATTGAACCTAAAAGTTCTTGTTTTAATTTAGTTGTAACATAAATTGAAGTAGGGCCGTCAGCACCGCCGATAATACCGATAGAGCCTGCTGCTTGCAAGTCAAAACCGAGTACAAGTGCCAATAATAAAGCACCGAAAATACCGAACTGAGCGGCACCGCCAAGTAATAATGTTTTCGGGTTTGCTATTAAAGGTCCGAAATCTGTCATAGCGCCGACACCCATAAATATTATTAAAGGGAACAACCCTTTATCAATACCTGCGGCAAATATAATCCCCAAAAATCCGTTTGGTCCCGCTATTTCTTCGCCTAACGGCATCGGAATATTTGACAATAAACCGCCGAATGCAATCGGAACCAATAATAAAGGTTCAAATTTCTTTTTAATTCCGAGCCAAAGCAGGAAACAACATATAACAATCATAATCGGCTGTCCGAAGTGTGTTAAAAATTGTTCAACACAAGTACCTTCTACATTCGATTGTGCTGTTTTTATAAAGTTATAGATACCGGTTGAGTACCATAATTGAGTTAAACCGTCAACTAATTGCATTGTATTCCTCCTAGCCTACAGTAGCCATAACTTGACCCGATTGAACTTTATCTCCCTGCCCTACTGATAAAGAATTAACAGTACCCGATACAGGCGATTTAATCGGTGTTTCCATTTTCATAGCTTCTATAACAAGTATTTCTTCATTTTCTTCAACGCTGTCACCGACATTCTTTAATACTCTCAATACGGCACCCGGCATGGGAGCTTTAACTTCCGTACCTTCCGCATTACCTGAAACATGAGAAGTTTCTTCAATGCCGTCCGTTATATCAACCGTATATTCTTTACCGTTAACAACAGCTATGCCGTTTTTAAGCTTAACCGCAAATTTTTTGCCGTTAACTTTAACCGTACAGCCTTCCGTATTTGAGCAGGTGACCGCAGCGGCTTCAGCTTTGGCCGGTTCATTTTTTCTGACACCGATTGTGCCATGACCTTGCAGAAATGCTATGCCTTTTTCTTTGCAGGCTGCAGCTATGAATATATTTTCTTCGGTTTGTTCCAATCCCGCATCAGCAAGCATTTTCTTCGCAGGCTCAATGCCTTTATTCGGATCTTTATCATTTAAATCAAGAACCGTTTCCGTCGTGGGCTGTAAACCCAGCTGTTCCGATGCTTCTTTAACTACTTCAGGGTCAGGAGCGCAGGGAGTTTTACCGAAGTACCCGAGAACCATTTTCCCGTAGCCTTCGGTCATTTTTTTCCAAGCTCCGAACATAACATTCGCGTATGCCTGCTGGAAGTAGAATTGAGAAACGGGGGTAACTGATGTAGCAAATCCGCCTTTTTCAACGACTTCTTTCATCGCTGCAACCACTTCGGGAAATCTGTCCATTGTTCCGTTATCTCTCATCATTTGAGTATTAGCTGTTAATGCTCCGCCGGGAAGAGGTGATGAAATAATAACCGGATTTACAGCTAATGCTTCAGGCGGCATGAAATAGTCTTTCATACATTCTTTAAATATTTCTTCCGTTTCCAATATTTTTTCAATATCAATACCGAGATCATATTCGGTACCTTTTAATGCGTGCCACATAGAAACGATATCAGGCTGTGCAGTACCGCCCGAAACAGGTTTCATTGAAAGGTCAATACCGTCCGCACCGCCATCCAATGCTGCTCTATATGCTAAAAGACCCGTTCCTGCTGTTTCATGAGAATGAAATCTTATATGAGCATCGGGACCAAGAATTTCTCTTGTCCTTTTAACAGTTTCATAAACTTTCTGCGGAGCAGATGTACCCGATGCATCTTTAAATGCTAAAGAAGTAAACGGAATACCGGCATCAAGGATTGAGCGCAGAACTCTTTCATAGAAAGCTACATCATGAGCTCCCTTACAGCCTATGGGTAATTCCATCATCGTAATTGTAACTTCATGATTAAGACCGTTATCAACTATACATTGACCCGAATATATTAAATTATTAACATCATTTAACGCGTCAAAGTTTCTGATTGTGGTCATTCCGTGTTTTTTAAACATCTTAGCGTGAAGATTAATAATATCACGAGGTTGAGAATCAAGTCCCACAACATTTACGCCTCTTGCCAATGTTTGCAAATTGATATCGGGACCAACCGTTTTTCTTATTGTATCCATCATATCAAAAGCATTTTCATTACAGTAGAAAATTGGTGATTGAAATCTTGCGCCGCCGCCGACTTCAAAATGTTTTAAACCTGCTGCGACTGCCGCTTCCAATGCAGGTAAAAAGTCTTTTGTGAATACTCTTGCG
>CANRHJ010000103.1 GCA_947630355.1 Candidatus Gastranaerophilales bacterium
TATCATTTGCTATACCTTTTGCTTTCATATCCATTTGAAGCGCTGTAATTCCGTCGTCATTACCTGTTACCTTAAAGTCCATATCGCCTAAAAAGTCTTCTATACCTTGTATATCGGTTAATACAACAGGTTCTCTGCCGGGTTCCGTTATCATACCCATAGCAACACCGCCTATCATACATTTAACGGGAACACCCGCATTCATTAATGCCATTGAACTTCCGCATGTTGACCCCATTGATGTTGAACCGTTTGATTCCAATACATCGGAGGTTACTCTGATTGTATAACCGAATTCTTCTTGTGAAGGAAGCGCCGGTACATTCGCTCTTTCCGCCAAATTTCCGTGACCTACTTCACGTCTTCCGGGTCCTCTTAAAGCTTTTACTTCTCCGACTGAAAATCCGGGAAATATATATTTATGCATGTATGTTTTTTCCGTTTCGGGATCAACACCGTCTAATTCCTGCTTCATTCCGGGTCCTGCCAGTGTTGCTACTGAAAGTATTTGAGTCTGACCTCTTGTAAATACCGCACTTCCGTGAGCTCGCGGTATTACACCAACTTCACACCAGATTGGTCTTACTTCGTTTGGTTTTCTGCCGTCAGCTCTTACTCCTTCATCAAGAATCATTGCACGCATTATTTTCTTTTCTGCCGCTTTAAATTCTTCGGCTACGAAATCTATACCTGTTTCTTCCATTATTTGATGAATGTAATGGTCTTCACTAAGTGCATCAACTTTTTCTTTAACTAATTTTTTAGCTTCATCCAGTTTATTTTGTCTGTATTCTCTGTCAAAATTATGATAAGCATCAAAAATCATATCGTGAGCAGTTTCATCAATAATCTTCTTAAGTTCAGTCGTATCATAAGGATTTACAAATTCTTGTCTTTCGACTCCGCATTCTTTTGCAAACGCTAATTGAGCTTCACATTGTTTCCTTATTTCGCCCTGTGCGAATTCAACGGCTTCCATAATGTCGTCTTCCGTAACGAATTTACAGCCTGCTTCTACCATAATTACGCTGTCGTGTGTACCTGCAACTACAATATCCAAATCGGATTTATCCGCTTCCTGATGAGTCGGATTAGCTATAAGTCTGCCGTCCAATTTTGAAACTCTGACTGCGCCGACAGGACCTTCAAAAGGTGCGCCTGATAACATTAATGCACATGATGCTCCGAGCATTGCAAGTGTATCGGGCTGATTTGTTTGGTCATAACTGAATAACTGCGCAACTATTTGTATATCATTTCTGTATCCTTTCGGAAATAACGGTCTTAGCGGTCTGTCTATTAACCTTGATATAAGTATTGCCTTATCGCTGGCTTTACCTTCACTCCTGTTATAACCTCCTGGTATTCTGCCTATTGCAGACATTCTTTCTTCATAGTCTATTAATAACGGAAAAAAGTCTATTCCGACTCTGGGTTCGGGGCTTACACAACAATGTACAAACAACATTGTATCTCCGCATCTTACCGTAACCGAGCTCGTAGCTGATTTCGCATATTTACCTGTTTCAATGGTTACTACCTTTTCACCGACAGGAATTTCAATTCTCTTTGTTTCTGCCATCTTTTTTCTCTTTTCTCTTTTTCTCTCTTCTTATTTTTTTTAATTATATATTAAACATATATTATTAATTATAACTTAAATATATTTTTATGTATAATAATTTATATGATAGGGCGTGTAATTAAGATTTTTTCAGATTTTTACTATGTTGAAACTGATTTTGGAATTGTTGAATCTAAAATCAGAACAGTTTTAAAAAAACAAAAACAGGAAATATGTACGGGGGATTTTGTTGAACTTGAGCAGTTTGATAAAAATTCTATGCAAGCTTTTATATCGTCTGTTAAAGGAAGAAAAAATCTGCTTACACGCCCTAAAGTTGCTAATATTACTCAGGTTATAATAGTTTCTGCTTTAAAAGAGCCTGATTTAAGTTTTGAACAGTTAGACAGATTTATTGCCCACTGTGAATATCACAATATTAAGCCTGTCTTATGTTTCAACAAGGAAGATATTGTAAATTCTGATGATTTAAAACAAAGAATAATTGATACCTACTCCCGCTTAAATTACGATATATTATTCACTTCCGCGCTTCAAAAGACCGGAATTGAAGAACTGCGCCCTATTTTAAGAGCCAATACCACAATACTTTGCGGTCAATCAGGCGCAGGTAAATCTTCTTTGATTAATGCAATATTTAATGAAACAAGGCTAAGAACGCTTCCTGTCAGTGATAAAACAAAAAGAGGTGTTCATACAACCCGTCATTGTGAACTTATTCAAATTGAACAGGACACTTTTATCGTTGATACTCCGGGATTTTCTCAATTAAAATTTGATTTTCTTCTTCCCGTTGATGTTCAAAAATTATTTGTTGAATTTAAAAATGTTAATAATGTCTGCAAATTTAAAAACTGTCTGCATATTAATGAAAAAGGATGTGCGGCATCTGAAGTCGTCAAAAATATCTCCAAATCACGACTTGACAGTTACATTAAATTTGTTGATGAAGCACTTGAGTATCAAAACAGAATTTCTAAAATTTCCGTTAAAAATGAATCATTTGTCAAGTATAATAAAAACAAACTGATAACTAAAATTTCAAACAAAAAAAGAAACTTATCGCGTAAAACAATTAATCAGAATATTAACAGAGAAGAAATGCACTAAACCATGAATAATGAAGCTAAAGAAAGATTTAACAAATTTAAAATGCTCGTGGATGAGTATTTGGATAAATATATTAATGTAATTTATCCGGAAAGTATTTACGAATCAATGAGATATTCACTTCTTGCAGGCGGGAAAAGACTACGGCCTGTCATGGCCATAGAAACGGCTTCTTTGTTTGGCGTAAATCCGGAAATAGTCATGCCTGCCGCATGTGCAATAGAAATGCTTCATTGTCAGAGTTTAATTCATGATGATTTGCCTTGTATGGACAATGATGATTACAGGCGCGGTAAACCGTCTAATCATAAGGTGTACGGAGCTGCTGTTGCCACGCTTGCAGGGGATGCGCTTTTAAGTTATGCGCCCAAATTAATTATTGATAAGACACCTGAAAGTGTTTCTCCTAATACTGTTTTAAAGATTTTAAACGAATTTTTTATAGCTGCGGGGGTTGACGGAATTATTTCGGGTCAAATTGTGGATATTGATTCGGAGAAGAAGAAAATATCGGAGAATACTTTAAATTTTATATATGAATATAAGACAGCAAAAATGTTTAAACTTGCACTCAGAACGGGTGCAATTATCGGCGGCGCATCGGACGATAAAATCAATTCCCTTACCGAATTTGCACAATTTTACGGTCATGCTTTCCAGATTTATGATGATATATTAGATGTTACGTCTACACTGGAAGAATTGGGGAAAACACCCGGTAAAGATGCTAATGTTGAGAAATCAACTTATGTCTCGATGTATGGTCTTGACAATGCAAAAAAACAAGTGCTATTCCTTTGTAATAAAGCTTATGATATACTTGAATTAAATAATATCAAATCTGATTTGTTGAAAGGTGTAGTAGAGGATATTTCAAGGGGTTTGAACTGATGTTTTTAAATACAAGTTATGAGGTAATCGTAAACGGAATAGAATCGGCAATAATAGCGCAGTTGTTAAAGTTTATCGGACACATTGTAAAAACCAAAAAAGTCGATTTTCAGGTTTTGGCGACGACAGGAGGTATGCCCAGTGCTCATACTGCCGGTGTGGTTGCTTTGTCAACAACGGTTGGATTTATTTGCGGCTTTGATTCCGTTGAATTTGCTATTGCTATCGGCTATGCACTTGTGGTTATGTATGATGCGGCAGGCCTCAGACGATCTACCGGTAAAATAGCGGCTTGCCTTAATAAAATAAGAGATGACTTCTATGTTCACGGACAAATGCCTGCCGAAAGGCTTAAAGAACTCTTGGGACATACTCCTTTTGAGGTTTTTGTCGGTGCTCTTTTAGGTATTTATATGGCATTTATTAATCACTATTATTTATTTCAGTAATACATTATGAATGAACTTGAATTATTTAATAATTTTTATGAACCTGTTTGTGCTTTTGATGTTGACAATCAACTGAAATTTAGAAATAAAGCTTTTTTATCTGTTTTTTCGGATTATGAGTCCTTTAACAGATTAAAAAAACATTTTAATTTCAATTTATGTTATCTGCATTCTGAAAATTTCACCAATATTACCCCTGTTGATTTGCTTTTAAAATCAAAAGAAAATTTTCATACTGTTTGTTCTTTTCAGAAAAAAGATGAAGATTATCTATATTATTATATTTATACTTATAACTATTTCGGATATAAGATTGTAGTATTTAAAGATATTACAAATGAGTTTTTGTTGGAGGAAATTCAAAAAAAATATAGTATTCTTGAAAGTGACTGCAAAGAATTAAAACAGGATACAAAAAAATATTTCAAACTTCAGGAACATGCCCAATCACAGGTTTTAAAGATGGGTATTATTAATAAAATATCATTGGTAATAAGGGAAACTAATAACATCGAAACCATATTAGCATCTGCTTTAGAAGAAATTAACACTCTTATCGGGGCTTATAAAACATATTTTTCCGTCCGTGAAAAATCAAAATTTCGTATTAAATACATAATTCCTTCTTCTCAAAGTAAACAAATTAAAACACTGAAAACTGATTTCAATGCTGCTAAGAATGAATTTAACGATAATATAAGTGAAATAAATTCATTAACTGAGTATGAAAGTGATATTGTTGAAAATATAAAGAGTAAAGATATAATTGTTTCATCCTGCATTAAAGAATATGCAAATGCCGTTAATGTCCTTCCTGCGGCAGTTACAAGAATTATAATACCCGTTCATAATAAAAATAAGCTGCTTGGAATTATAGTTACGTTCTCCAAACATAGATTTAACGTAAATGATAACAGAGAAGTTTTGCAATCAATTGCCGTACAGCTTTCAAGTGCAATTATACAGGCAGGATTAATTCAACAATTGGATAAGAAAAATAAAAAGCTTCAAAAAACATTGAACACCTTAAAAGAAACACAGCTGCAGCTTATAAATACCGAAAAAATGGCTTCAATAGGTCAATTAGTTGCCGGCGTTGCTCATGAAATCAACACCCCGATTGCTTCAATTAATTCCAATAATTCTTTGATTACAAAATTAATATACGGTAAAAAAGAACTGGATGCCGATAAATTGGTTATGTTAAATGATTTAATAAATATTAATATAGAAGCAGCTAAACGGTTGTATGATATCGTAAAATCATTAAAACGGTTTGTCAGACTTGATGAAGCAGAATTTCAACCTGCAGATATTAACAGCGAGCTGGATTTAACTTTAAAATTAATTGCGCATGAGCTCAAAGACAATATAAAAGTGGAAAAGCATTATTCCGAAATACCTGCTGTCATGTGCTGTGTAAATATGTTAAATCAGGTATTTATGAATATATTGTTAAATGCTTGTCATAGCATAAAAGAAAAGGGAATACCCGGAATTATTAACATTTCAACGGAAGTTAAAAAATCCATGCTGATTGTAAAAATAAAAGATAACGGAACCGGTATAAAACCTGAGGCTCGTAATAAAATCTTTAATGCCGGATTTACGACAAAAAAAATAGGTTTGGGGACAGGTTTGGGGCTCGCAATATCAAAAAAAATAATAGAACTTCACAAGGGAACCGTTACATTTAATACGGAAATAAATGAAGGTACAGAATTCATTGTGAGTATTCCTGTCAGTTAGTTACATATTATATTCGTCTTTTAATTTCGGTAGTATCAAATCCCAAAGTTCTTCTCTGGGATGTATTTTGTCGGGATACCAATATTTTTCATCATAAAGTTCTATATTTTGCAGATAGTCCTTTGCTCTGAAAATTTCAATTCCGTAGCTTTTCAAAATTTCTATTTCACTATCCGGCAGTTCGTGTCTGCTAAGTTCGGGAAATTCTATCATTATAAATTTTGCATTCGGATATTTAGAGTGTACCAAATTTGAGATTTGTTTCATCGTTGCATTAAATAAAAAGAAGTTATTTCCCTCTCTTTCGGAATTTCTGTGAACTTGTTTATTAAGTATTTTTTTTACGAAAAATGACGAATACAGCGGTTTAAAAATCGGTTTAATTTCTTTCAGACCGGTTTTTGCATCATATTTATATCTCAAATTAAACATATAAATCAGTTGATTAACCTGATAATTATATAATCTGTACAGGTGGTTCCAAATAAAAGTATAAATAACAAAATCGACATCGGAAGAATTATCGTTTAAAATTTGATAATATACATATTGAGTGCCGGTAGCTCCTTTTGATTTATTAATGCAGCTTCTGTTTGTTAATTCGGATATTTTAAAACAAGGAGTATGGTAATCATCCAGTCCCGCACCTTCCGCAAAAGAACAGCCGCACCATAATACGGACTTTTTGCCGGTGTCTTTCAAAATAAATGATTTTCTGAAGACTGTCGGATTAAAATCCTCCAAAATTTTATATTTTGTTTGAAATTTGTCTACCCTGTTTTCTTTTAGTTGTGAGGCTTGCAGCTTAAATTTATCATTCTGTTTTTTAGTTTCTTGAAAACAATAAAATTCAATTGCCGCAAAGGTCAGGAAAATTAATATTAAATTTGAAATAATTTTTTTTACCATGTATACCTCAAAATAATTTGTTTTAATTATAATATAAAAATGTTTGGTGAAATTTTGAATATTCGCTTTGCGGTAAAATTATAAAGCGGAGTTTAAAGTATTACAAAACCGGCATAGGACAGATAAAATTCGTATATGAAGAATAACGAAGCGGCACCGTCTCAATTGATACAGTACGACACTTGATTAGACAGAGGTAAATATGAGTATAAAGGCACCAAAGGGAACAAAAGACATACTTCCTGCCGAAGTAAGCAATTGGCAGTATATTGAAAAAAAAGCGGCCGAGATATTCTCACGATACAATTTTAAGGAAATAAGAAC
>CANRHJ010000104.1 GCA_947630355.1 Candidatus Gastranaerophilales bacterium
ATTGCTGATGAAAATGTTGATATGATTATGGTAATTTACTTACCGTTCTTAGGTTTAAAAGATATCGACGTAGCTCACGCTTTAATGGAAATTAAAGCAAAGAACCCATCTAAACCAATATTGGGTGTATTTATGACAACAAACGACTTCTTTGAAAAGATTTCAAATATGGAAGTTAATATGCCGTTCTACATGTACGCTGAAGAAGCTGCGGAAGCTTTATGCAGATTAGATCAGCAAAGACAATGGATGGAAAAACCGATGGGTAAAATTCCTTGCTATGATGTAGACAGAGCAAAAGTTGAACAGATAATTAAAAAATCTATTGCAGAAGGCCGCGACCAGTTAACAACTCTTGAAAGTATCGATGTACTTCAAGCATACGGCATAAGAGCTTGTAAATACGGCTTAGCTACTAACATTGATGAAGTTGTTAACTTAGGAAACTCAATCGGCTACCCTGTTGTTATGAAAATGACATCAAAAACAACATCTCACAAAACGGATGTAGGCGGTGTTGTTGTTAACATCAGAAGCGAAGAACAGTTAAGAAACGAATACAATGCACTATTGAAACGTCTTGAAGAAAAAGGATTACTTGAAGGCTTAGAAGGTGTAATTATTCAAGAAATGGTAAAAGGCTCAAGAGAAATGGTATGCGGTATCGCTACAGACCCTCAATACGGCCCGATGATGATGTTCGGCTTAGGCGGCGTATTTGTTGAAGTTATGAAAGACGTAACATTCAGAATTGCCCCGTTAACTGATGAAGATGCCATGGATATGATTACATCAGTTAAAGCATACAAATTGCTGCAAGGTGCAAGAGGTACAACACCTGCTAATATCAATCAAATTCAAGAAACTTTATTAAGACTTTCGCAGCTTGTTAATGACTTCAAGTTTATTGATGAACTTGATATTAATCCGCTCTTAATTTCCGAAAAAACAGGTGAAGGAATTGCTGTTGACGGACGTATTAAGGTAAGAATGAAAGAAGCTCAGGAAACATTACAAGATTGCTGCACTTGCGGCTCTTGCAGCTTATAGTAAAGTTCTCACTCAAAAAAGGAACCGTTATTTTAACGGTTCCTTTTTTATTTAAAATGTGCTTAAATTGTATGGGTATGAATAAGGAAAAAGAAAATGTTAAGGATATACGGAAAAGATATAATAATTTTCAGTGTTATTTTTTTGATATTAAGCGCGGTTGCCATTTGTTTCTTACAGTGGCCGAATTGGGATTTTTACAATTATCATTATTATATAGGATATGCATATTTAAATAATCGAATAGGGGAAGATTTTTTAGCTGCAAATTTTCATTCTTATGTTAATCCCTATGTTGATGCTTTAACCTATTTTTTGATAAATCGTTTAAATAATCATCCTTATATTTTTCTTAGCATAACTACTTTTGATAATGCACTTTTATTATTTATGACATATAAAATAACTGATTTTCTTATTGTTTGTAAAAATAAGATTATAAAAAATATTTTTTTGATTTTAGTTGTTGGATATATTGCTTTCAGCCCGATGCTGATAGACGGATTAAATTATTCAATGAATGATGTTGCCGTTGCGGATTTTATATTAATTTCTTTCTACATTTTTTTAAAGAATATATTTGAAAAATCAAAAAACAGGTATAAGCTGATAATGCTCTCCGGAGCTTTAATGGGGATATCATTGGTCTTAAAATATACAGGATATCTGTATTGTATTGCAATTCTGTTTACTTTATTGATATTAAATAAAAAAATTCCCGATTTTAAGAAAACGGCTGCCGTATATTTTATATCTGTCGTGGTATCTTTTCTGATTTTCGGAAGTTCATGGTTATATTCAATATATAAACTTTATGATAATCCGTTATTTCCGTATTTAAATAATATATTTCATTCAAAATACTATGATTATATTGATATGAGCAGAATAGACTGTTTGGGGATACGTCCGAGAAACCTGTTTGAAATTGTTTTTTATCCGTTTTTATGGAGCAGTACATTTCTGTTTGGCAGTTACAGAATGGATTGGGATCCGAGATATGCAATAAATGTAATCAGTTCAATTATGATTGCACTACATTTAATATGGACCCGCAAAGAAGAAGGCTTGTATTTGGATATTATAAAACGTGATTATCTCTGTTTTTTATTACTGTTCATAAATATTTCCTATTATATATTAGTTTATATTACGGGAATATACCGATTTATAATTCCCACAAGCTGTTTGTTCGGTATAACTGCTTTGATTGCCTGTGTTTTAATAAGTAAATGTTTTAAATCAAAAGATATATGTAAATTGTTGATTTTTATTTCACTGTTTATATTCGTATATATAAATAGTTTTTGCACAACCGAGCGTAATTTTGTTATGCCGGTAAAAAATGCAAAGTTATTTTATAACGATGAAAAGTATGATATACAAGACGGTTCAAAAGTATTGTTGTTAAATCCCATAACATCTTATTTCACTGCCGGTCAAAATAAAAATGCTCAATATTTGGGATTTGTTATTCCTAAACATATATATAAAAAATATGAGGATTATCTCAAAAAAGAAGAACCTATATCGTGGTTTGCACATTATATGTTCTCGGATTACTTAGAAAATCTGATAAAAGAAACGGTAACAAAAAGTGAAAATAAAATTTATATAATATATTCGGATTCTTCTTATTTTGAAGATGTTTATAAAGAAGCATTGGATTTTTATTCAAACGGCAGAAGAAAAATGGAAAACTGCAGAAAAATCTCGTATAAGGGATTGGTATATTTCAATTATGCCGAAGCAAATTTATGCGAATATAATATGATTTAATTATTTAATAAATTTATATAGGTTTAAATTTTTCATAAAATTCGTTTTTTTCACGGACAAAAAGTTTATCTTTATGAAGGTCGCTTTTATATAGCACCATAATTTGCTCGGAATTGGCGTTAGTAGCATTAATAACGTCATCTCTTACCATTTCATAAATATTGCCTGTTTTAAGGTGTCTAAACTTTTTGGAATACATAAATATACTCGTGTTTAAAAATGTAAAAACCGCCGTTTAAGGCTCTGTAACGCCATAGGTTTGCTGTTTTTCCTTTTGCTCTTTCATTACCTTCCATATTTTTAACTATAACGGCTTTCATTTTAAAACCTATTTCACGCATTTTTTGTGCACAGTCAGCCCCAAGCGGAACTATTTCTCCGTTAGCGTATTTGTCACCTATAATAAGCGCAGCAAATCTGCCCTTTTCAAGCATATCATATCCGTTCTGCGCTACCTGCTTAAACAGTTCATAAAATTTTTCCGTTGAAGGGCAATTTGATAAATCTTCCTTTTTGTCAGAAAACTTAATAATATCATCATAAGGCGGATGAAGAATTAAAAATTGTGCTTTTTCTTTTCTCATAATATCAAGATTTGCCTGAATTTTTTCTTTGACGGAAATATCGGCACTGTCGTTGCATATTAGCCTTATATCCGTAACAAGTTCTTTTTGAGAAAATTTATTCTTGACAATTTCAACTTGTTCAGGCTTAAGTTCAACACCTATACATCTTCTGTTCATATGTTTAGCTTCTATGGCACTTGTTCCGGAGCCTAAAAACATATCTAATATAATATCGCCTTTTTGAGTAAATCTTTCATATAACTGCTGAGCTATCTGCGGAATATAATTACCGTGATAATCATTACTGTGACCGTTTGTATTATCACGCTGTGCAAATTCCCACCAAGTATCAGTTTTAATGTGGCTGTATTCTTTCCAATTATTTAAATCTATATCACTATAAGGTTTAGTCTTGACTTTTGGTGCAATTCTTAAATCAGGACGTTCCTCTTGATGTTTAATTCTTCTTATATTACTTTTTGCCATACATTTCCCCAAATAAATACTATATCCGGATGTTTAGTATACAAAATTTTGCAAATTTTTATATCGTTTAAAAAAATGATTTATAAATTTTTATTATTAAAAAATACAACATATATATGATGTTCAGTCATGTAAAAAAATATATTGTAGTTTTGGGATACAAGATTAGGGTAAAAAATGACAGCTTTAAAGACAGATAAAAAAATTGGATTTTTTAAAGACAGAAGCTTGATTAAGGAGTTTCCCGATTTCTATGAAAAAATATATAAGGAAGTTCATAAGGCTGTAAATGTTTTCTTTGAGAAAGATTATAACTTGCGGCTTATGGCAATAACCGATGATAATAATATATTGTTTTACGGAGATGAATATTTTGTAAATAAAATACCCATAGTAAAAAATGCGGATTTGGTTATAAGAATATCATCCAAACTGATTGATTGTTTTTTGGAAGATGCTCTGGGACCTTGTGAAAACAAGTTTGAATTAAATAGTTTGACCGACATTGAAGCTATGCTTATCAAGTCTTTAACTGTATTTATCAGTAAACAGCTGGAAAACAATTTCCGTAAAAATGAGATAAATAAGAAATTATTATCGGAGAGTAAGAATTATAATATTACGATATTTTTAGAGAAAAACAAAAGACACATAGGTAAAATAATAGTGACTTTTCCTGATTATATATTTCCGGAAGAGGAACATACGAAAAGAAAAGAGCGGTTTAAATTATCTGATTTTGCGGATGCTAAAGTAATTTCAAATATTAAAATAGGTGCATCAAGGATAACATTAAACGAAATTAAGTCATTGGAAAAGGGCGATATCATTTTGCTGGAAAACAGTGATATAAACATGATGTCAATAAAATACGGGGATTTTGAATACGGGTTTAAAATAAATCCCGATCCCGAGATGATAATAAGTGTAAATAACAGCGGAGAAAATAATATGGCAGAAGAAACAAACGTAAAGACATCAAATATGTGGGATTCCATTATGGTAGATATAACTGCGGAATTCGACAATGTCAAATTGACACTGGGGGAATTGAAGCAGATATCAGAGGGTTTGGTAATAGATTTGGGCTCGGTATATAAGAATAAAATAAAATTACGCGTGGAAAATCAACTTGTGGCAACCGGTGAATTGGTAATCTTAAACGACAGGTACGGGGTAAGAATAGATAATATAAGTAAAAATAAAGAAGCATCAATTCCGGCAGCGGGTAAATCGGCGAATAAGTCTGATGTAACAAAGGAAGAAGAGATACAGGACGATGTCGATGAAACTCAAGATGCGCAAGGTGATGATGAAGAAAATAACGAAGACAAAAATTTTGATTACAGCGATTTTGAAATAGAAGATGAGAGTATATAAAGGGAAAGAATATGAACGGATATATAGTTAATTTTGCGGTATATACGATGGCCATGATAGGTTTTGTTGTAATGGCTTTATATATTTATAAGAAGGCAAAATATACGACTTCCGATTTAAAAAACAAGAATTTTTTGCAGGTGGAAAGTTTGTTAAAATTATCCCCTGTAAAGAGTATCTATGTGATAAAAGCCGGTAAAGAGAGATTTCTGATTGCCGGTGACAGTGCAAACACAACAATGTTAGCAAAACTCGATGAAGATAATACAATTAGCGAAGAGATAAAAACAACAAACGTAATGAATTTTACGGCAATAAAAGATACGATAAAAAAGATAAACAGAGGTTAAAATGGATACGGTATTAAAAGATTTAAATCCCATATTACAATTACTTGCGGTGATGGCATTATTTTCGCTTTTGCCGTTAATGTTTGTATGTATGACAAGTTTTTTGAGATATGCGATTGTGTTTGGATTTTTAAAACAGGCATTAGGAGCTCAACAGATACCGCCTGCAATAGTTCTTGTGGGATTATCTGTGATACTGACATTTTATAGTATGGGACCTGTGTTTCAGCAAATGTATGATGTTGGTTCAAAACCATATAAGGAATCGGGGAATTTGGTATTGGCAATAACGGAAGGTTCAAAGCCGCTAAAAGAATTTATGCTTAAACAAACCCGCGAAAAAGATTTGGCATTTTTTGTGCAATTAAACAGAAAAGAGGCACCCGCATCCGTAGAGGAATTGACTATATGGGAAGTTGCGCCTGCTTATATTTTAAGTGAACTTAAAACAGCATTTGAAATAAGTTTTATAATATTTGTACCGTTTATAGTGTTGGATTTGGTGGTCGCAAATGTACTTTTGGCGCTTGGTATGTTTATGTTATCGCCGACAATTATATCACTTCCGTTTAAGCTGTTAATATTTATTGCGGTAGACGGATGGAGTTTGATTGTTAACGGGTTAGTCGGAAGTTTTAATTAAGGAACAAATAATGGAAGCTTTAATGGAGTATTTTACAAAAGGATTAATAACAATGTTAATGATAGCTATGCCGTGTGTATTAACAGCGGCGGCTGTCGGATTGGTTGTCGGTATTTTGCAGGCCGTAACTCAGGTTCAGGAACAAACAATTGCTGCGGCACCTAAAATATTCATTGTATTTCTCGTTATTATTTTGTTAGGTACGGGATATATGAAACTGCTCAGTAATTTATTTAACGAGGGAATGATAATAGCTTTTGATGTTATCCCGAAATCAGATGAGTTTGTACTGCCGACAGGTTATTATAACTATACAAAACCATTTATAGATGAAATGAAAACAGATGTGAAAAAAGATATGACTCCGATGAAAAGAATATTGGAAAATGCAGCCGCACCTATGGCAAGTTCTCAAAAAGATAAATTCAACTTCCTTAGAAACGGAGCAAAGGAAATCCCGACACCAAATCTTGCGGAACAAAAAGTTATTATGGAGAATAATCGATAATGAAGAAGTTCCGTTTA
>CANRHJ010000105.1 GCA_947630355.1 Candidatus Gastranaerophilales bacterium
AAACTTCGAATAATGAAAATCTGAATTTCAGTATAGGCTCGCGAACTCGCTTCGCTCAAACAGCGCTCGCCTTTGATATTTCTTCAATTCGATTTTCAATTATTCTTCGTTATAGCTTCCTTTAATTAAAATATTTTGCATTATAAGCTGTAAATCAATTTTCTTGATTAAAAATATGTAATTTGATATAATTAACTCGAAATTAAGGAGAAAAATATTATGACAAGGCGCTTACCCCCCCCCACGAATTTTGCAAAGGCTTGAACCGCAGCAATATAGACCAAGCCCCAAGTGCTAAAATAAAACACACTGCCGAAATGAAGCAAAATTCAAGACAAAAAATTTTGAAAGGTTTTACATTAGCGGAAGTTCTCATTACCCTGGTTATTGTTGGCGTTGTCGCCGCAATTACAATTCCGATTATTCATAATAATTATATGGAACAGGTTACCATTTCAAAAGTTAAAAAGTTTCATTCAACAATGAATCAAGCTCTCAGATTGGCTGTTGCCAATGAAGGAGTGGGAGTCGATAACTGGGATATTTATGAAGAGTCAATAACAACGAAAGCAAATAAGTTTATGTCTTCTCTAAAACCATATCTTAAAATAATGAAGGACTGCGGATATGATACAAGTAAAGATTGTTCCGTTGAAGGGAAAATAAAAACATTAAAAGGGAATATCTGGGGCGAAGATTTCTCAACATATTACCGATTAATACTTGATGACGGAGCTGTTATGGCAATCAGAACAAATGAATATAATGATTCTTCTAAACATAAATGTGGTAATGATAACGGAGAGGAAGATGTATGCGGATATATTTTATATGACGTAAACGGGAATAAAAAACCAAATACACTCGCAAAAGATATATTTTCTTTTTATATTCGTCCCAATTATATAATCGGACATTATGCATTAAAGGATTGCAATAAACATTCAGACGGTTGGGCTTGTGCAAATTATATTTTACAGCACGGGGATATGAATTATCCTAATTAACATTTTATTAAATTTTGTAAACATTATTTCCTTTAAGCAATGTTGGGTTAGCGGAGCGTAACCCAACATTTAATAATATTTTAATTTCGTCAGCTTAATACTTCGAATAATGAAAATCTGAATTTCAGTTCAGGCTCGCGAACTCGTTTCGCTCAAACAGCGCTCGCCTTTGATGTTCCTTCAATTCGATTTTCAATTATTCTCCGTAATAGCTTCCTTTAATTAAAATATTTTGCATTATAAGCTGTAAATCAATTTTCTTGATTAAAAATATGTAATTTGATATAATTAACTCGAAAATAAGGAGAAAAATACTATGACAAGGCGCTTACCCCCCCCCACGAAATATGCAAAAGCTTGAGCTACAGCAACATAGAGAGAAGCCCAAACTCTAAAACCAAATGCTCTGCCGAAATGAAGCAAAATTCAAGACAAAAAAATTTAAAAGGTTTTACATTAGCTGAAGTTCTCATTACCCTCGTTATAGTTGGCGTTATTGCGGCAATTACAATTCCTATTATTCATAATAATTATATTGAACAGGTTACCGTATCAAAAGTTAAAAAATTTCATTCAACAATGAATCAAGCTCTCAGATTGGCTATTGCAAATGAAGGGGTGAGTGTTGATAACTGGGATATTTATGAAGAGTCAATAAACATGAAAGCAAATAAGCTTATCTCTCCCCTAAAGCCATATCTTAAAATAATGAAGGACTGCGGATATGATACAAGTAAAGATTGTTCCGATGCAGGAAAAATCAAAGCATTAAACGGAAATTTCTGGCACGAAGATTCCTCAACATATTACCGATTAATACTTGATGACGGGGCGGTTATGACAATCAGAACACATGAACATAATGATTCTTCTAAACATAAATGTGGTACTGATAACGGAGTGGAAGATGTATGCGGATTTATTTTTTATGACGTAAACGGGAATAAAAAACCAAATACAATCGGAAAAGATTTCTTTTGTTTTTATATTCATCCCAATCACATAATCGGACATCATGCATTTAATGATTGCAATAAACATTCATTCGGCTGGGCTTGTACAAATTATATTTTACAACACGGAGATATGAATTATCCTAATTAACATTTTATTAAATTTTGTAAACATTATTTCCTTTTTAGTAAATTTGTTTTCTTCATGTAGTTTTTTCTATTTGGAAGTAATTCGGAATAAAAAGGAAAATTTATGTTTAATAAAGAACAGAAAATTACTATCGAATATATAGATAATAATAACATGACTGTTTCATTATCGAATATGTCTTTAAAAGATAGTTTAATGACTAATCCTTTTACCGTTAAACATTCCGATGAAGATAAATTATCAGTAATGATAAAACAAATAATTCAAGAAGAACTGCCTATGATAAAAACAGACTCACTGTTATATAATTTAGTTTATTATTCCGTAAAAGAAAAGATGAAGACTGTACAAAGGGTTAAAAATGTTCTATCATATATAAAGGAGTCTGATTCAAAATTAGTAAAAGATGTACAATTTAAAAACGGAGAAATTTTTATTAAATGTTTAATATAAAACAATTTAAACTCGTTAAAGAATTATCAAATAAAAAGGCAAAATTAGATTGGCTTAAATTTTCATACTCCAAAAACGGAAAAAAAGATATTCTCAATTCAATAATTTCTGATTGTAAGTTCTTGGAAGAAGATGCCAAAATCAGAGCTATGGTTGAAGATATGCTCGTTAAAGAATTCTCTTCCGATATTAAAAATTTGAAATCTTATAATTTCCTTGTTGATTCGGTTGTTAATAAATTAAAATTAAAACAACTCGGAAATATTGATTTGCCCGAAGAAAATTAACTTTTTAATTTTATACCCGTATATATACACCCGTTAAGGTAATGGATATTTATTCTGTTTTCTCCAAAATAGATACTGTATTTTGTAATTTTAGGAGAATGACATGAAATATTTGATTAAAAAACCCGAAACCTTTTTAAATACTTTAAATGAGGATATTAATTCAATTTTACAAAGGAGCTTTGATAACCTTTTTCCTGAATATATTTTTCATCAGGAAATAAAAGGTATGGCTATGCCTGTTGATATAAAAGAATATGACGATTACTATTGCGTTAAAGTAGAATTACCGGGCATTGATAAAGAAGATATTAGCATTGATATTAATAAATCCTATGTAAAAATTGAGGCTCAAAAGGATATTGAAAAAGAATCCGAAGATAAAAAACACAAATATCATAAATCAGAATTCAGATACGGGAATTATTCAAGAACATTATACTTCCCCTATGAAATAGATGTTGAAAAATCCACCGCTGATTTGAAAAAAGGTATATTAGAATTACATTTACCCAAACTTGAATCCGAAGATAAGAAAACAAAAAAATTGGAAATTAAAGACTAATGACAGTCATTTTAGGAGTTAAACTTCCTGATAAAGAAATTAATGCAGTTGAATTCCAGCGTATATTAACCGAATTTAACTGCATTATAAAAATGCGGATAGGTATTAATAATTCAACATTATTTTGTTCATCAAGCGGTATTATTTTGTTACAGGTTGAAGATAATAAAAATTCCGTTGAACTTGAAAAATCTTTGCTGAATATAAACGGCATTGAATTACAAAGGATGACTTTTTAAAAAAAGGTAGAATAACTATGGCGGAAAAAGTTGTAATAATAGGCGGAGGTGCTGCAGGGCCAAAGACTGCGGCAAAATTAAGACGGGAAAATCCTGATATTAAAATCGATTTATATACTCAAGAAGAAATTATTTCTTATTCCGCTTGCGGTCTGCCTTATTATATTGAAAATATTATTCAGAATGCAGAAACTCTTATAATCAGAACAGTTGAAGATTTTCAAAAACAAAATATCGACATTCATATTAAACAACAGTGCATCGGGGTTAATACGGATGAAAAAACCGCTTTATTTCTTGATTTGATTTCAGGAAATAAATATGAGGTTAACTACGATATTCTTGTAATTGCAACAGGTGCTATTCCTGTATTACCGAGCATTTCCAACATCAATTTAAAAAATATTTTCACACTCAGAACCGTACAAGACGGAATAAATATAAAAAATAAAATGAAACAATCCAAAAGGGCTGTTTTATTAGGCGGAGGATATATTTCCATAGAAGTCTTGGAAGCTCTTGTTCAAAATAATCTTCAAGTTACTTTGATAGAGAAGAATTCACATATTTTAAAAATGTTTGATGAAGATTTTGCACAGATGATTACTGATTACATCATAGGGAAAAATCCGGGTCAGGTTACCATATTGACAAATGAAGAGGTAATAGCGTTTACCGGTAATGACAAAGGAGAAGTTAAATCCGTGATTACCGTTTCAGGGAAGGAAATTGATACGGATTTTGTTGTGCTCGGAACAGGGGTAAAGCCCAATACTGATTTTTTGCAGGGAAGCGGAATTAGATTAGGGATTTATAACAGTATCAAAGTAGACAGGACTCTAAAAACCTCGAAACAAGGAGTATATGCAGTTGGCGATTGCACGGATAATTATAATCTTGTAACAAACAGATATACATGGGTACCGATGGGCTCAACAGCTAATAAAGAAGGAAGATGTGCAGCAATTAATATCGCCGGCGGAAGCTGTTTTTTTGACGGTATTCTAAATTCCACTATAACAAAATATTTTAACCTTACTATTTCCATTATAGGAATAAGCTACAGAGAGGCTCAAGAGTTAGGGTTCCAACCTGAATTTGCCATTGTTACCAAAAGAGATAAAGCGGGATATATGCCCAATACGGGTACCATGACGTTAAAACTTATTGCCGATAAAAATACACAAACAATTCTCGGTATTCAAGGTATAGGCGAAGGCGATGTTAATCAAAGAATTAATACTGTTATACCTGCCATATTAAGCAAAACAAAGCTGGAGTCGTTTATGAATCTTGATTTGCCTTATTCTCCACCGTATTCTCCAGCTATTGATCCCGTTTTAAATGCTGCTCAAATTATTTATCACAAAATTAACGGTTAGCAGTCATTTTTTCATTTTTTATCATTTGCAATAAAATTTCCTGCGCTTTTTTTAATTGTACGTCATTTTTATCTTTTATGTTTTGCTCAGTCAATTTAACTTCTATATCAGGTGCTATTCCCTTTTTATTTATATCAGTTCCGTTTGGTGTCAAATACTTCTGTATTGTAATATTTAACCCTGCACTAAACGGCTGTAAAGATTTGACTTCTTGCACCAGTCCTTTCCCAAAGGTATTTTCACCAATCAGTATTGCACGCTGATTATCCTTTAAAGCACCCGATAATATTTCACTGGCTGAAGCACTTCCTCCGTTTATCAATATAACCAACGGCTGAGTTGAAAAATATTTTTTTGATGATCTGGATGTATCTCTATAACCATCACGGTCTACAGTACTTACTATAATTTCATCATCTAAAAATAAATCAGCTATATATATTGCATTATTTAGCAATCCGCCCGTATTCGCACGTAAATCAACTATTATGCCTTCTTTATCCTTATATTTCAACATTATATCTTTAAAATCATTACCTACATTTCGGCCCATAAATGAACTTAACCTTATATAGCCTATTGAATCATCTATTTTTACATTTTCAGGCACTTTTACGGATATGGATTTTATTTCTATTTCATCCCTTTCTACTTTATATGTTTTATTAGGACTGCCTTTTCTTTTAATTAAAAGCTCAACTATAGTACCTTTTTTCCCTCGTATTTTATCTGCAGCCTTATCTATTGTCATATCTTTTGTTGAAACACCGTCTATTGCAAGGATTTCATCTTCTGCCAATAATCCGGCACGTTCACCGGGAGTATCTTCAATCGGCGCTATTATTAAGATTTTCCCGTCCCGCAATCCTATCTGAATTCCTATACCAAACAAAGAACCTTTTATCATGCTCTTTTCTTCTTCAAACTCTTTGGGCGGAACAAATCTTGTATACCTGTCGTTCAAGCTTGCGACCATTGTATCTATCGCCAAATAAGCATCCTCCGGTGTCTTTATCTTCTCATCATATTTATGACGCCATCTGCTCCAATCCTGTCCGTTATTTGTCCTGTCCAAATACTTCGTATTCACTATCTTCCATACAGAATCATATAATTCAGTATTTGATTCCGCCATCGCTATATTATTTCGATAACAGGTTATACTGACTATCATGATTAACAATGTTATTAATGATGAATTTCTTAGTAATTTTTTCACAACTCTCTCCTTATATTTAATAATTATATTATAAACTTTATTATTTGTTTACCTATCCTTATGGGTAATAGACTCTGTTGAATTATTAAAGTTTCATATATTAAATTTATTTTACATTTTACAATCTAAATATATTATCTTTTCCTTATACTCGGCGAATAATGTTTTTTCCTTTTATTAAATTTAAAATATTTCAAAAGGAGATTTTTTATGCATTATTTAGATATAGAACTTGACGGAATTGATGAAAACGGTAATAAAAAAACTTATAAATTGAATGATTTTAACGGTAAATATTCCGTAATTTACTTTTACCCCGAAGATGATACGCCCGTTTGTACTAAAGAAGCTCACGACTTCAGAGATGCCTTAACTAAATTAAAAAAATACGCTAATATCATCGGCGTAAGCCATAATGATATTGATGAACATATTGATTTCCAATCCAAACATAAT
>CANRHJ010000106.1 GCA_947630355.1 Candidatus Gastranaerophilales bacterium
ATTTCCATTCTGCTTATTTCTAATTTCATATGGTAATTCCGATAAACAAGGCCAATGAAGGAAATTTTTTATTTTTTCTTTGTTTACTGCTGTTTTATTTAAAACATAATCTGTAATTTCTTTTGCCGTATCAAGGTTATTTATCATATCTAAATCCGGCATATAATCAACAATATTTGCCCATTGTGAAGACAGAAATTTTAACATATCGGAATATTGTTCACAAATAACAGATTCCATATCTTTATACAAAAATTGATGTGTTACATAGTTTATTATTAACTTTGAAATAGAAGTAAATAATAATTTTTTACCTTTTCCGGCTGAATAATTTTCTAAATTATTTTCGTCGGAATAGTGAACAACAATACAAGGTGTAGTATTCAGAACAGATAATTTAAGAGCGGCAACCATTGGCCAGATAGAATCCTTTCTAACGCCGCCATCACTATGTATACTATATTCGCTCAAAAGATACCAATAGGGTATTTTAAATCTGGAACTTCCGTATTGCCTTTCACATCTTTGCGAAGATTGGTTGCCCGTAGTTGTTGCGGCAGTTTCTTCAACCGCTAATAATAGTTTATCTTTTTCTGCATCATAGATAACAAAATCAGGTTTTCCCCATTCTATTAAGTCATTTACTTTTTGAGGTCTATTGTTCCAAGATTTATAAGAACCATATACAATAAACTTTAGGGTAATATCATCGTTTGCCATAATAAAAGACGGTTGAAATCCATTTATATAGTTGTGTTGAATATTAAAACCCAAATCCAGCATTTTAACTGCAATATTTTCACAACACCACTGACCTTCATGAAAACTATCAGCCCAAACTTCTAATTCTTTTATAGCCATATCATACCCCTTGAAAGTATATTATAACACAAGTTTAAAATGTTTTTTAGTTTATACAAAACAGACATACATTCATTCTTGTAAAGAAAAATTTGAACCTTAAAATAATGGATGCAAAAAATCTTTTTTATAGTTTTTATAATTACTATTGTGATTATAATAATTCCATTTATTAGCTATTTTCACATATTATCAAATGAAGACGAAATAATTCGGAATTGCCAATTTTGTAATAGCAAAGATAATGAAAAATGTATGGGGAAAGCATTTACTTTGTTGCTCCCTGAATTGTTAATTCATAAAGCCGAATCAAACGGCAAGGAATTGAAATTTTGGGTATATGATTGGATGTCTCGTTTCGGAGCTGAGACGGCAGCAGAAGCTGCTTCGGCTTTGATATCATACGGAGTTCTTAACGATGTGATATACGAAAAATCTTATATTGACACTTTCCAACAGCCGGTCTATATGTTTGACTGTGGTATCGCAAAATCTCCGGAAGATATTCCGGGAGTGATTTTTGCACCTGAATGTATAGGCACGGATAAATATCTTATTAATGATCAAAAATCTTCAACATTTGTACATAATTTTGGTGATAAATTAAAAGAATTGGGATTTGAACACAAAAAAATATGGCTGAAAATGGATATAGCCGGTGCTGAAATTGAAGTCTTGCCTGATATTTTAAAATATTCCGATAATATAACAGGTATGAACCTTGCATTGCATATAGATAATCCTCAAAGAATAATTCGATTTATAAAAATAATGAAAGAGGTTAATAAAAAATTCGTTTTAGTCGGTAGACATCCTCTACCCGAATCAATAGTTCAAGACTCTATAATGTATTCAAAATATTATAGAGGAAATGTTCGCGATTATACTTTAGAATTATCTTATATTAATAAAAATTTGGTAAGCCGCCATTACATTTCATTGGTTCAGGATTCCCAAAGACTTTTTAAAATCGGTAAAAACTATAAATATGCAAAAAATGCAGATGAAAAAATAGTACCGTATAACAACATCAGTTATGTTGTTACATTTACAGAATTATTTAAGGAAAAAATTTGTAAATTACGGGAAAACCAATTTTAGGTATAACATTTGCACTTGTACCAACAACAGCTTCTTTAACAGTGTGTTCTTTAATATTATTTGCGGTGCCAGATTTATTTAATGGCATATTCAGTTTGATATTTCTTGGGAAAATGCCCCTGTTTATAAATTGTATTGGAATTTTATTAATAATAAGTCTTTCTTTTAAAGTCCTTAATATTTGCTCTGGTAATTATTGCAGGTTCAGAAAGTAACTCCGAACAGGACTTAAGTTTGAATATTCTATTCTAAATCAACTTTTATACTGCTTCTTTCAATTTCGTTGATTTCAAATAATTTTGCGGGTTTTATTCCGAATATAGCGCAAATGACACTTGAGGGGAATGTTTCCACATAAGTATTTAATTCTCTGACCGTTCCGTTATAATATTTTCTGGAATTTGCAATATCTTCTTCAACTTCAGTCAGTTGTGTCATCAAGAGTGCATAATTTTGATTTGCTTTTATTTCCGGATAATTTTCGGCTACCGCAAGTATTTTGCCAATACCGGAATTAAGTTTTTCATTTATATCAATTTTTTGTGAAGTTTGTAACCCGCTGTAATCGGCACATCTAAGTTTAGTTACGTGATCAAAAACCTCCTTTTCGTGTGATGCATAGCTTTTTACCAATTCAATTAAATTGGGGATTAAATCCCAGCGTTTTTTTAAATATACATCCATTGTCGAAAAGGCTTCTTGCATGTAGTTTCTTAGCCCTATTGCTTTATTATATGCCAATATTAACAGGCCTATAAATGCTATTCCAATTACAGTTATAATCATATTCATCTATTCACTCCGTTTTTATTCAATAAATTATAAACTTCTTCTATATTTTTAGTCCCCATATTATCACCGGAATAAGATTGACTTGCGGCAAGAACATCAAGATCATTAATATATGATTCCGTTATTCCTAAAGCAAAAGCATATGGATAAACTTCTCTTGCGTAGTTCGGATTTTGTTCAATTAACTCCTCAAATCTTCTTTTTTCAGTTATCTCCAAAAATCTTTTAAAACCTAAGGCCAAACCCCTAAGTTCTCTTCCTTTTCTGTTTAATTTAGGCATATTAGTAATACATATAAAACCTGTTATAAAACAAGCTAATCCAAAAATTGCTTGCACGGGATGGGTATATTTAATTACATCATATGGCGCAACTAACCCAAAAGGTAATCCGCCCACAACGACAGAATTAGCAATTATAAATATTAATGTATATATTTCTCTGTGTTTTTTTAAATTTTCAACTGTTTTTTTATTTACATCGCTTATTCTTAATGAACTTTTCATTTGCGCATAGTTGCAGCAAAAATGAACCGCAAGCCATATTGCACCGAAAGTAAGTAAAAAATATAAAGTATACGGTGTAAATATAAATTTAAAAGAATAATCAGAAAGAGTATAGAGAATGGATATGCCTATTCCCAGATTGCATATTAACATAATAGTAATTCTTGAAAGAATTTGACCGCTGTCTATCATATTTTCTTTGTTATTTTTATTAAGTAGTTTTTGTATATTTACACACAATAAATAAAATGAATTTGAAGCAAGTAATTTGTTTAAATCAACTGTTTCAACATCTTTATCGAATATACCGTTAAAGAACAACTCTTCCGCTTCATCATTTCCGTCATAAGGTTTTAATTTTTTTAATACATAATTATCGTCTGATTTTTCAATTTTTAAATAATCTTTACTTGATAAGTAATAAACTAATGATTTGACACCTCTATCGGAAGAACAGCCGTAACAATTTACTTCTAACACGGCACTGTTTGTATTTTTAGGCGGCTCAAAGGTGACTATCGGTGTAACAAGGTCGTCCCGTCCAAATTTGAACCAAAAAATATATATAATTAGTGCAAGTATAATTGTAATACCTATGCTCAGCGGTTCGCTTAATTCTTTAGGAACTGCATCGTCAAGTATATTGCCGGCAAAAAAACCAATTAACGAAAGTATGGTACCAATTGTGGGAGCTACTATGAGTATAAGACATACTATCCATATATATTTGGGGATTGTGTTTTTACCGGCCTCTTCATTAACTTTTGTATAATTATTATTTTTATTTTTATTTTCCATCAATCTCAACTCCGGGTTGTTTTTATTTTATCAAATTTTTTATTTATAGTAAATCTTAATTTAATTAAAAAAGGTATAATAAAAAAAGTAATTATAAAATTTTAACTGTTTTTGACATCAATTAAAATAAATATATAATTAAGGTAATAGTATAAAAGTAAGTTTCTGTTGCCAAGAAGCTGATTTGTCGGAATTAAGATATGGAGTATGAATAAATAATGAACAGACGAGAATTATTAAAATTCTGCGTTGCCGGCACTGTTTTATCCGGAAGTATTTTTGGATTAGGGAATTTAAGAAATTTTTACCAGATATTGAATATTTTATAAAAAACGGGCATGCGCTGTTGATTGCAGCGTTAATTGTAATTACCGTAGTTATACCGCTAAAAATATTGAACAGTATTTTGTCTAAATAATAGACAAAGTTTTTCCGGTGATGTATATTATGGTTATAAATTATGTTGTCTGGAAAAGTAATGAAACGTGAATATTTATCTGTTTTGTTTTTATTAATGATTACATTCATAGAAAGTCAAAGCAATAATTGCAGTGCTTATATAAGTTTGAATGATTTATCTTCCGAGATGCAGGATGCGTTAAAGAATAAAAGAACCGTCTATGGAGAAGGCGAAAATACTGATTATTATTTATGGTCAAAAAATGAAAAAAATCAGCTTATGATAAATAAGGAAGAAGCTAAATCACAAGATGCATACGGAATAACATACAGTTATGATGAGTCAAAGTATATGCAAGGCAGAACGGAAGAACAAATACAAAATTTGCCGGAGCAGGTACTTGGAGACATTATCGGGGATTTTAAAAATAATGAAGCATCAGAAGAATATCAAAACGGAGGTGCAATATATAACGGGGGAAAAATCGGAAATATAACCGGAGATTTTATCGAAAATTCGGCATCTCAAGGTTCGGGAAGTGCAATATATAATGACTCAAATGCTTCAATAGGTGATATAACCGCTGATTTTTCAGGGAATACAAGCAGATACGGCGGTGCGGTATCTTTGGTAGACCACAGCAGTATAAATAGTATTACCGGAAATTTTATTAATAATAATGCTTCTACAGGTGCGGCTGTATATAATACGAACTACTCAAATATTGGTGATGTATGTGCAAATTTTATAAGAAATAAATCATCAAGTCACGGCGGCGCTGTTTATAATATTTCAAACAGCACTATACAAAATATAACCGGAGATTTTGTAGGAAATGAATCAAACGGTAACGGAGCTGCTATTTACAATGTAAGCAGCAGTATAAAAGATATAAAAGGTAATTTTATTGCAAACAAAGCAAGCTCTTATACAAATGCGTATGGAGGTGCTATTTATAATGCGGGTAATATATCCGATATTAACGGAGATTTTATAGGTAATTATACTAACGGTTCCGGCGGTGCCATATATACCACACAAAATAGTACGACAGGTAATATAAAAGGGGATTTCATCGGTAATTTCGCCAATTCACAAGGCGCTGCAATTTATAATTCATCAGACAGCGTTATTGGCGATATTGACGGTAATTTTATCGGCAATTCCGCTAACAATTCGGGCGGTGTAATTTATAATATCGGGAAAAGTACTATCGGAGAAATAAAAGGAAATTTTGCCGGTAACTACTCCGGGTATACAGGAGGTGCAATATATAATTCCGCAATTATTAGCGATATTAAAGGTGACTTTATAAGAAATACGGCAACGCGTTATGGAGGTGCAATTTACAATCTGGGCGGAACTTACGGTAAAATTACGGGTAATTTT
This sequence comes from Candidatus Gastranaerophilales bacterium, assembly GCA_947630355.1. Classification (GTDB taxonomy): domain Bacteria; phylum Cyanobacteriota; class Vampirovibrionia; order Gastranaerophilales; family Gastranaerophilaceae; genus Avigastranaerophilus. The sequence continues at coordinate 5,848 of CANRHJ010000106.1, forward strand.
ATAGAAAACCATTCGGAACAAGGCAGAGGCGGCGCTATATATCATCAATCAGGTAAATTTAATGCACTTGTTAATTCCTCATTTTACGGGAATTATACAAAAGGCACAAAAGAGGCTCTGGGAGGCGCTATATATGCCGAAAACGATATAACAGTTACTGCAGATAACGGTTTATCGGCATTTTCAGGAAATTATGTTCAGGTTAATGACCAAGAAAAAGATTACGAAGCTATTTACATGAAAAAAGGCAATTTAACGCTTAAGGCCGAAAATAACGGTATAATCCGTTTTGACGATAAAATAAACGGTGCTAATTATACCCTGAACTTTGACGGGGACTCTTCCGGTAATATAAATATTAATAATGACATTAATAAAGCTAAAATTACGCAGCAAAATGTTAATACCAATATTTTAGAAGGCAAATATATAAATAATAAAAACCTTAATTTGGAAATGAACAGCGGTAATTTTAATATTAAACATTTAGATTATGACGGTGTCAATTTAAGTAGACTTTCCCTGAATAACGGAAATATCAACCTTGAAAACATAGATGTCGATCTTGTTAATAAGAAAATGGGAGGTTTAACGGCTGATTCTTTTGAAAACATCAATGACGGTAAAATTAATGTTAAAAGTTTTGCTCTTCAAAATGATGCTGCGGATAGAATAACCCCCGTCGCATTTAATATAAATGATGAAATAAAAGATAGTGTAGTATTATTGGAACAAGATGTTTATACCCCGTTATACGAATACGGAGTTTCATATAGTACAAACGGCACGTATGGCGGCGATAGCGCCTACATG
>CANRHJ010000107.1 GCA_947630355.1 Candidatus Gastranaerophilales bacterium
TAATCTTAAAGATACTCTGCTCCCGAAATTAATGTTAGAAAATAGTGATAGTTCAACCGCTAAATTATCATTTATTTGTGTTTTAAATAGAAAAATATTGATTTACAATATCATTCAACTGTAAACTTATTTCATCAAAGTTTTTATTTAAATCCAAGGTTTTTACACTAATTTCATTGCCACCCATGTGGTAAGTTTCATCAGGAACAATATCTTCATTGGTTTTTGCATATAATAACATGCCTGAAACATTGCCTGTATTTGCAACATCTTTATTTTTTACATAAGTAAAAATTTGATATAAGTTGTTGCTGTGCAACGTTTTCTTTTCATATTGTGATGATGTCATTGTATGGGTATAATATTTTGTATCAATAATCAATGTATTACCGTTATTATCCCATATAGAAATATCAGATTGCATTTTAGGTAAAAATTCTTTGTTATCATCAGTGGCTAAATTCCATTCAATTTGTGAAGAATTGACATTTAAAACCCCTTTAAAATGCCTTTTGAAGTATTCAAGAACAAATTTTTCATATAATCTTGGCATGTGTTCTTCTGTAAATTGAAGAATTTTTTTATTTCCCGATTCGTTACTCAAAAGTAAGTCGTGTAATACAAAATAACAAATGTTAATAAGCATATTATAGTTTTTATTGCTCTTATTGAAATGTATATTTTTCCATTGAATAGTTGTTTTATCAATAATATCAACGGAATTAAAGTAAAGAATTATCTTTTTAAGTTTCTTTTTGTACGTGTTATCAACATTTCCATTTGCAATAAGATAATATGCTGTCGTTTTAATAATCTGATTATAAATATTGTTTTCTGAATATTCGTCAAAATCACAATTCATCATATTTTTATGTTTTATTTTATTTTTAATAGTTTCAGATAAATTGATTTTTCCTCTAACAGTATTCAAATTATCATTTATTGCAACATATTCTCTATGCAAACCCTGTTTCAATTGTTGAGCAAGACCTGTAGATAATATTGAAGCAAATAAATTTTCAATATTATCAAATTTTTCACCGCTTATTTTTTCATAATTCTTTTGTTTAAGAACTTGAAAAGCATAAGTCAGCATATAATAGATATTTTGAATAAATATGCTTTTATCTATTATCATCTACAACACCACTTAATTCTTTTTCCCAAGTTTCAAAAGAATCTTTATCATCAAACCAATATTCTTGTAATGTCGGTAAAATGTCATAATTTACAACTTCTTTAAGCCAACTGTCAGAACATTCATCAGCATTTTTATTGCAAAAATAACTATGTCCTATACAAAAACCTTCGCCCAATGATTCATCATTACTGATAGCAATATTTAATTTTTTAATAGTTTCAATAAGTTTGTTAAACTTTTCATTATGTAATGATTCTTGATATTTTATGAAACCGTCAGAACCAAAAGCTGGATTCATAGGGAAGAAACTAAACCTTCTTCTTAAAGCATAATCTATCATTGCTAAACTTCTGTCAGCCGTATTCATCATTCCAATAATATATAAATTTTTAGGAACTGTGAATGTAGTTCTGTCATAAGCAAGTGTAATCGGTTTTCCTCTGTATTCATTCTCAATTGCTAATAACAATTCCCCAAAAACCTTACTTAAATTTCCCCTGTTTATTTCATCAATAATAAAGAAATAAGGTCTTTTTTGTGGATCATTTTCTGCTTTTTTGCAGAACTCATAAAATACACCAGTTTCTAATTTAAAACCATCGTCATTCGGTTTATAACCCATAATAAAATCTTCATAAGAATAATTTTGGTGGAATTGAATATATTTAATTCTCGTATCGTCAATTTCACCCATTATTGTATAAGCCAATTTTCGAGCAGAAAAACTTTTTCCGACACCGGGACATCCCTGTAAAATAATGTTTTTCTTGTTAATAAGTAATGATTTCAATGTTTCATAATCTTCATCACTTTGATAAACCTGTTTTAAATAATCTTCCTTTGTATATTTATTTAATTGTGTTTGTTCATCTGTCGTTCCAAAGATTATTTCTTCCATTTTCTTTACATCCTCTTTAAATGTTGTTATATCAGTTAATGTCTTAATTGGCTGTCTATAAGGTGATTGCCATACACCGATATTAGTCCATTTAACTTTTCTAATATTGTTATATGATTCTTTATTTTCATCATAATAGTAATCAGAAGTTACAACACCTCTTGCGATAATTTCTGTTCTTGTTGTTTTAACATAAACAACATCATCAGGTTTCATTTCATTTGCAAATTGCCATAATGCGTGAATATCATTCTTTTTACTTGCAAATTCTTCATTTATAGTTTTTAACTTGTCAATAATGGCTTGTTTTGAATCATATTGAGTTAAATTGCCTAATTGAAAATCATTATAACCAATAGCAATTATTGATTCTTCTTTAAATGTTTCCCATTCACAAGCATTTTCACCGGCTGCTATTACCCAATATCTTCTTTCATCATCAGTAATGTTTCCTGCTTGTTTATTAAGAGCATAAATAACTTTTGAAAATTCAAATGGTTCTAATTCTGATTCTTTATTCTTTGTTAGGTTTATTCCCCATTCAGGAGCACTTTGTAATCCTTCATAATTTCTTTCAACAAATATGTCTGAATTCTTATTATTCCATTCGGTTGAAGGCACTAAATAAATTGATTCAGGTTTACTGTTATTACACCAAACTATTGCAATATAAATATCTTCTCTTAATTCCGGCATTTGATTTTTTGTAATGTTATTAACATTGCCGTTATAGGTTCTAACTAACATTTTATAATCGTTGTTTGATATTTTAACATTATAAAATCTGTTTTCCTGAGAAAACTGTAATTGTGCATTGTTTAATGTTTCAATAAAAAATTCATTTGATTTTTGATTTATATTTTTTTCTTGATATAAATAAAATGCAATATCATTAACAAGGGTATTTAAAGATGTATCATTGTAACAGTCTGGCGTTAATGAATTTGATAATTTCCCTACTAATTCTTTATCAGTTTTTATAAGTTCTTTTATTTCATTATAAAAATTAAAACATTCAATAGGTTTTATTGTATCAATATCACTTTTTGGCTGATAATCAACTACTTCAATAAAATTTTTATATGTCATTGGTTTGTAAATATAATATTTATCGGGAAATTTTAGCCATAAATAAATACTTACTACATTTTCGGTCTGATAATGGTTTCCCCATTCATCAGCACCATATTTAACTCTAATTTCTTCTGATTTCTTTATAAAATCGGTAATTCTTTCTTTAAGGTCAAGCTGTTCATTATATAGATTTCTGAACATAGAACGGACTTTTTCAGGATCATTATTAGCAAAAGCAATTATCATTCCTCTTGGGAAAAAATTTCGTGATACAAGTAAATTAGTTGCAGGAATAGCCTTTTCTAACATCTCAACAAAATTTTCTGCGTCAATATCCCAATTATCTTGGAATTGTTTAATATTCTGCCATTTATATTTTTCTTCCGGCCAACGAATATCAAATTTATTTTTATAGTTTTTTACCACTTCTGCTAATTTTGCTAATTCCATTTCTAACCCTCCGAACTTACTTCTTTATTTTAGTACAAATTTTTTTTCTATTCTTTTTGTTAATTTCATAAATAAACCTGCTATAAAAAGGAAAATAATTACTATCCATATTAGATTAAAAACAACATATTCAAACCTCTTATTTCCTATTCGCAAACCAACTCGCAAATAATGAAATTATTGGGTGCGCTGAATCAAATAAGAATAAACCCTGTTCATCTTCATATTCTGGCTCATAATTTTCAACAAATTCTTCAAATGCTTGTTCTTTTCGTTTAAGAATTCGTTTATTATGATTTACTATATCTTTAAGTATTTCTTCTCTTGCTGCTGCAATTTTTAGGGCTTGCTGCCGTCGTTCTTCCTTTGTTAAACCGTCATTTATTTGATATGGAGCTTCTGTTTTAAGTTTATTTTCTTTAATTAGTTTTGCGACATCAGCAAAGCCACGAACTTTTAAATCAACAGAATATAAAATTTCTTTAAATTTTCTTTTGTCAAAATATTCTGCTTCGGTTTTTCCGTCTAAATAATCATCACCTATCAAAAGAGAATTAAACCAAAGTATTTGTTTTATAGATAATTTCTTTTCTGCAATATAAGCAACATAGGAAGATAGGTCAAATAAATTCTTTTCTTTTATTGTTGGAAATTCTACACATAATTCATCTGCCCTTGCTTTAATTGCATTAAAGCCAAAGCCTTTTGCCGTCATATTCCAATGAATAAAATAGATTTCAGAATTTTGATTAACAAATAAATTAAAATCTGAAAGCAATTCAGATTCAGCCGAATCAATATCTCTTAAATCATTATCTAAATATTCTGAAAGACTAAAATTTATACACTTATCATTTTTTAAATTATAAAGAATTATACAAGAAACTCTTGGAGCAGGGCTTGAACCATTATAAAAGCCGCTACTTGCATAATGTATAAAATAAGTGTTTTCATTATTTATTAGTTGCTCAAGTTTTTTATCCATAGTCTTATTATATTATAAAGATATGTCAAAATCGGACATTTAGTTTTCAATGTCCGATTTTGTCGTAATAATAATTTAAATATGAACAAAATAGGCTAAAATTCGTTATAATAACAAAAGGATAAACTATGAAAAAACTATTTTTAACATTATTTATTTTATTTTTAGGTGTGAATGTTTGTCTTGCGACGAATTCTTATGACGCATACGGACAAAAAACAGGTTCCTATAAGAATTCAAACGGAACCATTACACAATATGATAAATACGGCTCTAAAACAGGAACTTTCAAACAAACTTCATCAGGTTATAACTCTTATGACAGATACGGATCTAAAACAGGAAGTTATAAAATAAACGGAAATACAACAACTCAATATGATAAATACGGTTCAAAAGTCGGAACCTATAAAACAAATTCAAGCGGTGTAACAACTTCTTATGATAAGTACGGACAAAAGACGGGAAGTTTCAAAAAAGATTCATCAGGCAGAATTACTGAATATGACAAATACGGAAGAAAAGTTGGAAGTTATAAGTAAATTCTTAATTTAAAAAAATAAGAGCCGAAAGTTTTGATTTTCGGCTCTTTGCTATTTAGTATTCGCTTGGAAGAATCAATGTTTGTTGTTCATCATAATAATCAAAGTAGAATTTATAAGGTTCTTCGGAATAAGGGCAGTCGGTGTATTTCAATTCTTTTTTATATAATACAGGTTCCCCTTTATCTCTTTGGCAAGTGATAATTGCCGTTTTATCTTTGTTTACTTTAAGTTCAATAAAATAAAAATCATCACTTGGAATTGCAGGTTTGATTTCGGTTGCAATAAGAGTTAAGAACCAATAAGCGCCCTGTCCTGCTTTTTCCATAAAATACTTAACACCGTCAGAATATTGAATTGTCTTGAATAAAGGGTTGTAAAGAAATTGATTTACCCCGTTGCAATAATTTCTTAATTCTCTTTGTAATTGATTTAATTTTTCTTCGTTTGCCATAATCGCTTGTCCTTTCTTTGTTTTAGTTTGCTCACATTTTCATTATGGCGTGCTATGAGCAATATTTAAGCCCTTTGCAAACAAACGCTACAAGAGTTTTGCAAAAATTTGCATAAAGTTTAACCAAACATTGAAAGTTGTTTAATAACAAATTTAGGACTTTCCTCTATATGTTGAATATTCTGCTTTATTTCCTCTTTTTCTTTCGGTTTTTTCAGATATATTTCATTCATTATTTTTTGATTTAATAAAGTCATTGGTGTTATAAGCCTTTTCCAACATTCAAGAGTTAAAGTGTTTCCATAAACGATTTCACCCGATAAACCTAAAAGCGAGGTTTGAATATATGCCATTTTGCAGCAAGTCATATCAATATCAATTCCCTGAAACCACATAACTTTTTGAGGGTTATAATCTTTGCTTTTAAGAGCTTCTGCCATTCCTATTGTCATAACACCGGAACCACAACAGGGATCAGACACAGTTATAAAACCTTTTTCTTTTATTTCCGATTCTAAATTTTCACCAAAAGTCATTTGAGCCATACATTCAGAAATATGAAACGGTGTAAAAACTTGTGCCGTTCCTTTATTTGCAAAATTTTCTCTCATATAGATAGAGCCTAAAAAATCTTGTGTTTTTTCTTCAAGTGCAAGTGCTGTTATTGTCAGAAGTTCTGCCAATTTATTAGGGTTTTTATATTGTTTAATAACTTCAAAATACTCTTTTTCGAGTTCATCAGATTTATAAACAATATTCGCAAATGATATTGCTGAAATCGTCAGAAAATCTTGAAAAACAGTTGCAGGTCTTTTTGAATAATCTATATTTTGCAGTAATTTTGTAAATTCTCTTATGTAATCTGTCATAAACCGCCCCTATTTAAGTAATTTTAAAAGTTGTTCCGTTTTTTCGGGGTCTGTTTTAGACGGTTTAAGTCGTTTGCCGTTATTTGTAATTTTTTTCATTTGTTCAATAGAAAAATAAGTTTCTTGAAGATCGAATGCACAAGAACGAGCAGCAAACCACATTTTGAACTTGGTTTGAGCAAGAACGAAATAATCAGTTATCAAGTCAAAATATTC